>NZ_JAWDJJ010000264.1:0-16324 GCF_032465695.1 Actinomyces sp. MRS3W | reverse complement strand
ACGCCATCCCCTGGGCGGCCAGCATCACCGGTCTGACCCGGCAGGCGCGCACCGCTGCGGACACCACCCGGGTACTCGTCGTCGACCGGCCCGGCGTGCAGCGCGCCACCGCCGACTTCCTGCGCGCGGTCATGCAGCAGCTTCCTGAACCGCAAGGGTTCATGCCCGGTCCGGCCGGTGGCGTCGTGCGCACGGTGGCGACCGGCGAGGTAGCGGGATTGCTCGGCATGCTGTCCACCCGCGTGCTGGGCCAGGTGTTGCCGGTCGGGCTGGACGACGGTGGTGGGGCCGGGGCGCGCATGCTGCTCGTGGCCCCCAACGTGCTGGCGTTGCAGCGCCAGCGGGACCTGGATCTGCTTGACCTGCCCGCCTGGGTGGCGCTCCACGAAGCCGTCCATGTCCTCCAGCTGGCCGCCGCACCTTGGCTGGTGGATTACCTGGCCGGTGCGGCGCACGACGTCGCTGCCGCCATTGTCCGGTCACCCGCGGACGACGGCGGCCCGGCAGCCCGGATGGCCCGGGTCGCTCGGCAGCTGCGCGCCGCGGTGGCGTCGGGCGACGGAACCGGCTTCCTGGCCGGCTACCTGGGTGAGGCCGAGCGTGCGCAGTTGGACGTCGTCGTCGCCACCATGGCGTTGTTGGAGGGGCACGCCGTGGCGGTGCTCGACGCCGTCGAGCCCGCCCGCATGCCGTCGGTGCACCGCTTGCGCGCGGTCATGAATCATGTCGGCGATGGCGGCGCGGGCACCGTGCTGGACCGGTTGCTCGGCCTGGATGCCAAGCGGAGGCAGTACGTTGACGGGGCCGCCTTCGTACGCGCCGTCGTGGCGCGGGTGGGCCATGCCGGCCTCAACGCGGCGTGGGCGGGGCCGGGCAACCTGCCGACCCGGGCGGAGATCGCCCGGCCCCAGGCATGGATCGAGCGGGTTGTGGACTAAGACACCACAGACGGGGTGAGCCGGCGTCGCCCGTGCGCGACCGGGCTGGTGGGCGCAAGGTGTGAAAGGATCAGCGGGCAACGAGGCTCCGGCCCGTGCAACGCCCACGACGGCGCCGCTCCGGCCAGCCCCACGTATTGACTCAAAACCGGCCGGATATCAAGGAGGCTTATATGGACGCCGCGGACATGGGCGCCGACCTGCAGCAGGTGCTCATCACCGAGGAGGAGATCAACCAGCGTCTGGATGAGATGGCGGCCCAGATCGACGCCGACTACGCCGGGCGCGACCTGCTACTCGTGGGTGTGCTCAAGGGTGCCGTCTATGTGATGGCGGACCTGTCGCGGCGCCTGCACCGCTCCGTGCCCATGGACTGGATGGCGGTGTCCTCCTACGGCTCGGGCACCAAGTCCAGCGGCGTGGTGCGCATCCTCAAGGACCTCGACGCTGATCTGACCGGGCGGCACGTGTTGGTGGTGGAGGACATCATCGACTCCGGGCTGACCCTGTCATGGCTGCTCGGCAACCTGTCCAGCCGCGGCGCCGCCAGCGTGGAGATCGCCACGCTGCTGCGCAAGCCGGAGGCCGCCAAGGTGGAGGTAGACGTCAAGTACGTGGGCTTCGATATTCCCACCGAGTTCGTGGTGGGCTACGGCTTGGACTATGCGGAGAAGTACCGCAACCTGCCGTTCATCGGCACGCTGCGCCCGGAGGCCTACGGCGGCTGAACCCACACGTGGGTGGGCTCAGCCGCCGGCCAGCCGGATGCGATCCCCTAGCGCGTCAACAGGCGGCCGACAGCGGCCAGCCTGTCCGCAGCGGGCATCTCAACGGAGGTCTCAGCTCCAACGGTGGTGGTGCTCGATGGCGCGGGAGTACTGCCGCTGGGTCGGCACCGGGGTGATGACGCGGGTGGCCCCGGAACCGGTTCCCGTAGTGGTCGAGGGCAAGGAGTCCTGGCGATCAGTGTTCTCAGATCCGGTGGAGGTGGAGCCCTGGCTCGACGCGCCCTCGGACTGCGTGGCGTCGGTGCTCGAACCGGTGTTGGCGGCCTCCTTCGTCCAGGCCGGGCGGGCCACGAACGACAGGTCGGCCTCCAGCGTCGGGCCGAGTGCGGTGATGTTGACGCCGTCGCCTATGCCCGTGGAGTGGATGAGCAAGCCGTCACCCAGGTAAATCGCCGCGTGGTAGACGTTGCCGAAGTAGGTGGCCTCGTCGCCGCTGCGTACCTGCGCGAGCATGCCCTCCGGGTCCTGTGTGGAGAAGAACAGGATGTCCCCGCGCTCGTAGTTGCCGTCGGTCTCTAGCCACAGGTCGCCGTTGGCGTAGAACCAGCTGGCCAGGTTGTTGGCGCGCCAGATCTTCGAGGTGGAGGGGTCCACACCGAAGTCGACGGCGTAGCCCACCTGGGTGTTCGCGTCATCCACGTAGGTCGTGTGGTTGTAGTCCCAGCCCAACAGCGTCATGCTGACGAAGGTGGAACAGGTGATGCCGTAAGGGGCGGTGTAGTCGCTGTGGACCACCGTGCCGGTCAGTGGCGTGGGGCGGCTGGAATCCCACACCAGCTGGCTGCCGGCGTCGTAGAAGCTCTGCGCACGGGAGATGAGGTCCTCCACGGCGGCGGAGTTGGCCGAGCGCGGAGCCGAGGTCGGCAGCCCCTGCGGCACCGCCCAGCTGTTGTCGTCGGCCAGCGGGACGGCAATATTGCCCTCGACGCCGTCGGGGAGGGTGCTCTCTACGGAGAACTGCATGCCGGCGCCGTCGTCGGCGTACTCATCCCCGGCGGTGTACACGGTGCCGGACAGGCCGGAGGCGGCCATGAGGTCGGCGATGGTATCGAATTCGGTGCGCGAGGCGACGACCGCCTGGGCTTGGGTGGTGGGGAACGCCATGGTGGCCACGGCAACGGATAGACCGGCGGCGGCGATTTTGGCGGCGAAGGCGGCGCACCGACGCCGTGATGTGAATGGCGACAAAGTTCAGGGTCTCCTGGGTCTGCAACGGGTGGTACTGCCGGTGAGGGTGGGCCCGTTAAGGGCGGGGCCCGGTCCGAGGCAGTTCGGGGATGTCGTGTCCCCTCCGACTCGAATCCACGAGCGGACGAACACGCTGCCTACACCGTATGCGACAACGTCAGGCCCTCACCAAGCGTGTCTGACCTCAAGCCACCTCGACTTGGTCACATTGCAGACACACAGACTTGCGTGGTGATCCGGTTCTATCGCGGCATTCCGCCCACGCCCGGCGCGAACAGTGGGGTGTGGAGGCGATACATGTCGGTGTTTTCCGCTAGCGTCAAGGGGGTTAGATGCGCGAAGGGACCGAACGTCGATGAACGATTCCGATGACAACCGCATGATGGCACGCTCTGGGAAGCAGGGCGGCCGCGGTAGCGACAGGGGCAGCTCCAGGCAGGGGGACAAGCGGCGCCGTGCGACGCGGGGCAACCCGTTGCTGTGGATTGCGCCCTTCGTCATGCTCATCCTGCTGGGGTGGGCCCTGTTCTCCAGCGCCAGCGGGTACCGCGCCATCGACACCTCCGAGGGTCTGGCGATCCTCAAGGACCAGGCCAGCACCATCGAGTCCGTCACCGTCATCGACGGCACCCAGCGCGTCGAACTGGACCTCACCGAGGACTACACCAGTCAACCGACCAGAGCCGGCGAAACCGCCGAGAACATGGGTAAGCGGGTTCAGTTCACCTTCACCGAGGCGCAGGCCGGCCAGGTCAACCGGCTGGTCCAGGCCGCCGATCCCTCCGGCGGCTACAACTCGGTTGTCCCCACCACGACCTGGTGGTCCTCCATGCTGCAGCTGCTGCTGCCGATGGTCATCTTCCTCGGCCTCATGTGGTGGTTCCTCGGCCGCATGAGCGGTGGCCGCAACGGCACCATGGGCTTTGGGCGTTCTAAGGCGAAGGTCGGCTCGAAGGAGATGCCCGACGTCACCTTCGACGACGTCGCCGGGGAGGACGAGGCCGTCGAGGAGCTGGAGGAGATCCGCGAGTTCCTCTCCGAGCCGGAGAAGTTCCAGGCCGTCGGCGCCAAGATCCCCAAGGGCGTGCTGCTCTACGGCCCGCCCGGCACCGGTAAGACCCTCCTGGCGCGCGCCGTCGCCGGGGAGGCCGGGGTGCCCTTCTTCTCCATGTCCGGTTCGGAATTCGTGGAGATGTTCGTGGGTGTGGGCGCCTCGCGTGTCCGCGACCTGTTCGACCAGGCCAAGGAGAACGCCCCCGCCATCATCTTCGTCGATGAGATCGACGCCGTCGGCCGCCACCGTGGGTCCGGCATGGGCGGCGGGCACGACGAGCGCGAGCAGACCCTCAACCAGCTGCTGGTGGAGATGGACGGCTTCGACGCCACCACCAACGTCATCCTCATCGCCGCCACCAACCGGCCCGACGTCCTCGACCCCGCGCTGCTGCGCCCCGGCCGCTTCGACCGGCAGGTCAGCGTGGAGGCCCCCGACATGGCCGGCCGCGCCGCCATCCTGCGCGTCCACGCCAAGGGCAAGCCCATGACCCGCGACGTTGACCTCGACCAGGTCGCCAAGCGCACCCCCGGCTTCACCGGGGCGGACCTGGCCAACGTCCTCAACGAGGCGGCTCTGCTCACGGCCCGCTCCAACGCCCAGCTCATCGACAATCGCGCCCTGGACGAGGCCATCGACCGCGTCATCGCTGGCCCGCAGAAACGCACCCGGGTCATGAACGACCACGAGAAGGCAGTCACCGCCTACCACGAGGCCGGTCACGCCCTGTGCGCGGCGGCCAGCGCCTACTCCGACCCGGTCACCAAGGTCACCATCCTGCCGCGCGGCAAGGCCCTGGGCTACACCATGGTCATGCCCACCGACGACAAGTACTCGACCACCCGCAATGAGCTTCTCGACCAGCTCGTCTACGCCATGGGCGGGCGCGCCGCGGAGGAGATCGTCTTCCAGGACCCCACCACCGGCGCCTCCAACGACATCGAGAAGGCCACCGACACGGCCCGCAAGATGGTCACCGACTACGGCATGACCCGCTCGGTGGGCGCGGTGCGGCTCGGCACCACCGAGAACGAGACGGTCCTGGGTCTGAACGCCACCAGCCGCGACTTCTCCGAGGATGTCGCCGCTACGGTCGACGCCGAGGTACGCGCCCTCATGGACGCTGCCCACCGCGAGGCCTGGGAGATCCTGGTACGCAACCGGGACGTTCTGGAGGATCTGGCCACCCAGCTGCTGGAGAAGGAAACACTGCTGGAGAAGGACCTGGAGCGCATCTTCGCCCCCGTGGTCAAGCAGCCGCGGCGTCCCCTGTGGCGCTCCGACGACGCACTCGTTCTCACCGACGAGGTTGCCGCCACCTTCGCTGCCGCCGCCCAGGCGCCGGACCGTCATGCCGCCAAGGCGGCCGCAGCCCGGGTCGCGCACGACACCGCCTCCACCGCAGCGACTGACCTGCCGGCAGCGGAGACGCCGTCCGCCGTCGGCACGGCGCCCAGAGACACGTCCGGGGGCGAGGCCCAACCGGGCGGGGCACAGCAGGGCGAACAAGAATGGCGGCAGTGGTGAGCTACGACGCTGAAGGCGTGCGCCGCGCCATCCGAGATCTGCTCATCGCCATCGGGGAGGACCCGGACCGGGACGGACTGCGTGATACTCCGGACCGGATGTCCCGCGCCTACGCGGAGATGTTCTCCGGCCTGGAGGAGGATCCGGCCAGCCACTTGGAGACCGTTTTCGACGCCGACCATCAGGAAATGGTGCTTGTGCGGGACATTCCCCTGTACTCGGTGTGCGAGCACCACCTGCTGCCCTTCCACGGGGTGGCCCACGTCGGCTACATTCCTGGCGAGGACGGCCGGGTCACGGGCCTCAGCAAACTCGCGCGCCTGGTTGAGGGCTACGCCCGGCGCCCCCAGGTGCAGGAACGGCTCACCTCCCAGATCGCCGACGCCATGGTTGAGCGCCTGGGCGTGCGCGGCGTCATCGTCGTCATCGAGGCGGAGCACCTGTGCATGTCCATGCGGGGCGTGCGCAAGCCCGGCGCTAACACCATCACCAGTGCGGTGCGCGGCGCCATGCACAACGCCGCCACTCGTTCCGAGGCCATGAGCCTGGTGCTGGGCCGCCGCGCCTGAACGGACTGCCGGCTGCGGGGCGCCGCGCGGGCGCCGGGGTTGCGAAATCCGGGGGAACCTGGCGCCGTCCGATAGCCTGGGGGCGTGAACGCGATTCCTGTCACCGCTCCGGCGCCGCTGCCGCAGCCGCTTGCGGCGGCCTCCGCAGCCGGGCGGACGTTGGTGATGGGAATCGTCAATGTCACCCCCGACTCCTTCTCCGACGGCGGCCGTTGGGACACCACCGAGCTTGCCGTTGCCCACGGCCGTCAGCTGCTGGCCCAGGGTGCCGACATCCTCGACATTGGCGGCGAGTCCACGCGTCCGGGTGCTGATCGAGTGACACCCCAGGAAGAGCAGGGGCGCGTACTGCCGGTCATCCGGGCGCTGGCCGACGCCGGCGCCGTCGTCTGCGTGGACACCCTCCACGCCGCCACCGCTGCGGCGGCCATCGACGCCGGCGCCTGTATGGTCAACGACGTCTCCGGGGGCCTGGCCGATGCCGACATGCATCGCCTCGTCGCCGAAAGGAACGTGGTGTACGTTTGCCAGCACTGGCGCGGCAATCCCGAGACCATGGACACACTGACCGACTACGGTGAGGCGGGCGTCGTTGCCGGAGTGGAGACCGAGCTGCGTCAACGCCTGGCTGAGCTTGACGCCGCCGGGGTGCGCCGGGAGCAAATCGTCCTTGACCCCGGTCTCGGTTTCGCCAAGACTCCCTCTCAGTCCTGGACGCTGCTTGCGGCCACCCGACGCCTGATGGCTGATCTGGGGCATCCTGTCCTCATTGGCGCGTCGCGTAAGCGCTTCCTCGCCTCGGCCACCGTCCCTGAAGCTGCCGCCGACCCGCTCGCACGCGACGCCGCCACTACCGCCACCACCGCCCTGGCCGCCGCCGCCGGCGCCTGGGCCGTCAGAGTCCACGAGGTCCCGAGCAACCGGGACGCCGTCCACACGGCTTCCCTTTGGAAGGAACACCGATGAGTACCAATCACGCCTCCCTCGACAGGATCCGGCTGACGGGCTTGTCCGCCCGCGGCTACCACGGACTCCTTCCCTTCGAACGCACCGAGGGGCAGCTGTTCACCGCCGATGTCACCGTCTTCCTGGGGGAGCGCGGCACAGCGGTCGCCGCCGTGACCGACTCGGTCACCGACGCCGTCAATTATGTTGACGTGGCCCGAGCCGTCGTCGGTGTCATTGAGGGCGAACCTGTCGGCCTGCTCGAGACGCTCGCCGAGCGCGTGAGCGAGGCGGTCCTCGCGCTTCCGCGCGTCACCGCCGTCGAGGTCACCGTTCACAAGCCCCAGGCTCCGCTCGACGTCGCCTTCGACGACGTATCCGTGTCCATCTCCCGCGATGCCGACAGCGCCGCCGCAGGTGCCGGCGTCGCAGCCCCCGTGGAGGAGCCGGCCGTCATTCCGACGGAGCCACCGACTCCGGTGGTCTCTGCTGCTGCGCCAGCCCCGATTGCGACGCCGGTCCCCGCACCGGCAGCGGATGAGGCCGCGCCCGCCACGGGTGAGGAAGCCGGCCTGGCCCACGGCGCTCCCCAGGCGGAGCCCGCAGCTGTTTTCTCCCCCGAGGAGCCCTTATCTGCGCCGCCCGCCCCCGGGGTGGATGCGGTGCTTGCAACGCCGGAGGCCCCGATCGCCGGGCAGGGGCCGGCCGTGGCGGCCGCTCCGGAGCCGGTGGCGGCTGCGCAACCAGCGCCGCAGCCGCCGGTTGATCCACTGACCGTGCGTCCCCAAGCACCCGTGGAACTCGTCATCGCCCTGGGCGGCAACGTCGGCGGTGTTGTTCCCTCCCTGCGCACCGCGGTGCACACCCTGCGAGACACCGACGGCATCATGGTCACCAACGTCGCACCGCTGGCCCGCACGGCGGCCGTCATCGATGACGGATCCGAACAGCCCGACTACCTCAACACGGTGGTGCTGGCGACCACGACGCTCTCCCCGCGCGAGGTGCTCGCCGTCTGCCAGGACCTTGAAGCCGCCGCGGGGCGCGTGCGCCCCCGGCCGCAGGGGCCCCGCACGCTCGACGCCGACATCATCACCTACGAGGGGGTCACCTCGACCGACCCCGAGCTCACCCTCCCGCACCCGCGCGCTGCGCAGCGCGCGGGTGCGGGAGGGTGAGCTCGGGGTCGGTCGAGGTGACCCCCTCGTAGGTGATGATGTCGGCGTCGAGCGTGCGGGGCCCCTGCGGCCGGGGGCGCACGCGCCCCGCGGCGGCTTCAAGGTCCTGGCAGACGGCGAGCACCTCGCGCGGGGAGAGCGTCGTGGTCGCCAGCACCACCGTGTTGAGGTAGTCGGGCTGTTCGGATCCGTCATCGATGACGGCCGCCGTGCGGGCCAGCGGTGCGACGTTGGTGACCATGATGCCGTCGGTGTCTCGCAGGGTGTGCACCGCGGTGCGCAGGGAGGGAACAACACCGCCGACGTTGCCGCCCAGGGCGATGACGAGTTCCACGGGTGCTTGGGGACGCACGGTCAGTGGATCAACCGGCGGCTGCGGCGCTGGTTGCGCAGCCGCCACCGGCTCCGGAGCGGCCGCCACGGCCGGCCCCTGCCCGGCGATCGGGGCCTCCGGCGTTGCAAGCACCGCATCCACCCCGGGGGCGGGCGGCGCAGATAAGGGCTCCTCGGGGGAGAAAACAGCTGCGGGCTCCGCCTGGGGAGCGCCGTGGGCCAGGCCGGCTTCCTCACCCGTGGCGGGCGCGGCCTCATCCGCTGCCGGTGCGGGGACCGGCGTCGCAATCGGGGCTGGCGCAGCAGCAGAGACCACCGGAGTCGGTGGCTCCGTCGGAATGACGGCCGGCTCCTCCACGGGGGCTGCGACGCCGGCACCTGCGGCGGCGCTGTCGGCATCGCGGGAGATGGACACGGATACGTCGTCGAAGGCGACGTCGAGCGGAGCCTGGGGCTTGTGAACGGTGACCTCGACGGCGGTGACGCGCGGAAGCGCGAGGACCGCCTCGCTCACGCGCTCGGCGAGCGTCTCGAGCAGGCCGACAGGTTCGCCCTCAATGACACCGACGACGGCTCGGGCCACGTCAACATAATTGACGGCGTCGGTGACCGAGTCGGTCACGGCGGCGACCGCTGTGCCGCGCTCCCCCAGGAAGACGGTGACATCGGCGGTGAACAGCTGCCCCTCGGTGCGTTCGAAGGGAAGGAGTCCGTGGTAGCCGCGGGCGGACAAGCCCGTCAGCCGGATCCTGTCGAGGGAGGCGTGATTGGTACTCATCGGTGTTCCTTCCAAAGGGAAGCCGTGTGGACGGCGTCCCGGTTGCTCGGGACCTCGTGGACTCTGACGGCCCAGGCGCCGGCGGCGGCGGCCAGGGCGGTGGTGGCGGTAGTGGCGGCGTCGCGTGCGAGCGGGTCGGCGGCAGCTTCAGGGACGGTGGCCGAGGCGAGGAAGCGCTTACGCGACGCGCCAATGAGGACAGGATGCCCCAGATCAGCCATCAGGCGTCGGGTGGCCGCAAGCAGCGTCCAGGACTGAGAGGGAGTCTTGGCGAAACCGAGACCGGGGTCAAGGACGATTTGCTCCCGGCGCACCCCGGCGGCGTCAAGCTCAGCCAGGCGTTGACGCAGCTCGGTCTCCACTCCGGCAACGACGCCCGCCTCACCGTAGTCGGTCAGTGTGTCCATGGTCTCGGGATTGCCGCGCCAGTGCTGGCAAACGTACACCACGTTCCTTTCGGCGACGAGGCGATGCATGTCGGCATCGGCCAGGCCCCCGGAGACGTCGTTGACCATACAGGCGCCGGCGTCGATGGCCGCCGCAGCGGTGGCGGCGTGGAGGGTGTCCACGCAGACGACGGCGCCGGCGTCGGCCAGCGCCCGGATGACCGGCAGTACGCGCCCCTGCTCTTCCTGGGGTGTCACTCGATCAGCACCCGGACGCGTGGACTCGCCGCCAATGTCGAGGATGTCGGCACCCTGGGCCAGCAGCTGACGGCCGTGGGCAACGGCAAGCTCGGTGGTGTCCCAACGGCCGCCGTCGGAGAAGGAGTCGGGGGTGACATTGACGATTCCCATCACCAACGTCCGCCCGGCTGCGGAGGCCGCCGCAAGCGGCTGCGGCAGCGGCGCCGGAGCGGTGACAGGAATCGCGTTCACGCCCCCAGGCTATCGGACGGCGCCAGGTTCCCCCGGATTTCGCAACCCCGGCGCCCGCGCGGCGCCCCGCAGCCGGCAGTCCGTTCAGGCGCGGCGGCCCAGCACCAGGCTCATGGCCTCGGAACGAGTGGCGGCGTTGTGCATGGCGCCGCGCACCGCACTGGTGATGGTGTTAGCGCCGGGCTTGCGCACGCCCCGCATGGACATGCACAGGTGCTCCGCCTCGATGACGACGATGACGCCGCGCACGCCCAGGCGCTCAACCATGGCGTCGGCGATCTGGGAGGTGAGCCGTTCCTGCACCTGGGGGCGCCGGGCGTAGCCCTCAACCAGGCGCGCGAGTTTGCTGAGGCCCGTGACCCGGCCGTCCTCGCCAGGAATGTAGCCGACGTGGGCCACCCCGTGGAAGGGCAGCAGGTGGTGCTCGCACACCGAGTACAGGGGAATGTCCCGCACAAGCACCATTTCCTGATGGTCGGCGTCGAAAACGGTCTCCAAGTGGCTGGCCGGATCCTCCTCCAGGCCGGAGAACATCTCCGCGTAGGCGCGGGACATCCGGTCCGGAGTATCACGCAGTCCGTCCCGGTCCGGGTCCTCCCCGATGGCGATGAGCAGATCTCGGATGGCGCGGCGCACGCCTTCAGCGTCGTAGCTCACCACTGCCGCCATTCTTGTTCGCCCTGCTGTGCCCCGCCCGGTTGGGCCTCGCCCCCGGACGTGTCTCTGGGCGCCGTGCCGACGGCGGACGGCGTCTCCGCTGCCGGCAGGTCAGTCGCTGCGGTGGAGGCGGTGTCGTGCGCGACCCGGGCTGCGGCCGCCTTGGCGGCATGACGGTCCGGCGCCTGGGCGGCGGCAGCGAAGGTGGCGGCAACCTCGTCGGTGAGAACGAGTGCGTCGTCGGAGCGCCACAGGGGACGCCGCGGCTGCTTGACCACGGGGGCGAAGATGCGCTCCAGGTCCTTCTCCAGCAGTGTTTCCTTCTCCAGCAGCTGGGTGGCCAGATCCTCCAGAACGTCCCGGTTGCGTACCAGGATCTCCCAGGCCTCGCGGTGGGCAGCGTCCATGAGGGCGCGTACCTCGGCGTCGACCGTAGCGGCGACATCCTCGGAGAAGTCGCGGCTGGTGGCGTTCAGACCCAGGACCGTCTCGTTCTCGGTGGTGCCGAGCCGCACCGCGCCCACCGAGCGGGTCATGCCGTAGTCGGTGACCATCTTGCGGGCCGTGTCGGTGGCCTTCTCGATGTCGTTGGAGGCGCCGGTGGTGGGGTCCTGGAAGACGATCTCCTCCGCGGCGCGCCCGCCCATGGCGTAGACGAGCTGGTCGAGAAGCTCATTGCGGGTGGTCGAGTACTTGTCGTCGGTGGGCATGACCATGGTGTAGCCCAGGGCCTTGCCGCGCGGCAGGATGGTGACCTTGGTGACCGGGTCGGAGTAGGCGCTGGCCGCCGCGCACAGGGCGTGACCGGCCTCGTGGTAGGCGGTGACTGCCTTCTCGTGGTCGTTCATGACCCGGGTGCGTTTCTGCGGGCCAGCGATGACGCGGTCGATGGCCTCGTCCAGGGCGCGATTGTCGATGAGCTGGGCGTTGGAGCGGGCCGTGAGCAGAGCCGCCTCGTTGAGGACGTTGGCCAGGTCCGCCCCGGTGAAGCCGGGGGTGCGCTTGGCGACCTGGTCGAGGTCAACGTCGCGGGTCATGGGCTTGCCCTTGGCGTGGACGCGCAGGATGGCGGCGCGGCCGGCCATGTCGGGGGCCTCCACGCTGACCTGCCGGTCGAAGCGGCCGGGGCGCAGCAGCGCGGGGTCGAGGACGTCGGGCCGGTTGGTGGCGGCGATGAGGATGACGTTGGTGGTGGCGTCGAAGCCGTCCATCTCCACCAGCAGCTGGTTGAGGGTCTGCTCGCGCTCGTCGTGCCCGCCGCCCATGCCGGACCCACGGTGGCGGCCGACGGCGTCGATCTCATCGACGAAGATGATGGCGGGGGCGTTCTCCTTGGCCTGGTCGAACAGGTCGCGGACACGCGAGGCGCCCACACCCACGAACATCTCCACGAATTCCGAACCGGACATGGAGAAGAAGGGCACCCCGGCCTCCCCGGCGACGGCGCGCGCCAGGAGGGTCTTACCGGTGCCGGGCGGGCCGTAGAGCAGCACGCCCTTGGGGATCTTGGCGCCGACGGCCTGGAACTTCTCCGGCTCGGAGAGGAACTCGCGGATCTCCTCCAGCTCCTCGACGGCCTCGTCCTCCCCGGCGACGTCGTCGAAGGTGACGTCGGGCATCTCCTTCGAGCCGACCTTCGCCTTAGAACGCCCAAAGCCCATGGTGCCGTTGCGGCCACCGCTCATGCGGCCGAGGAACCACCACATGAGGCCGAGGAAGATGACCATCGGCAGCAGCAGCTGCAGCATGGAGGACCACCAGGTCGTGGTGGGGACAACCGAGTTGTAGCCGCCGGAGGGATCGGCGGCCTGGACCAGCCGGTTGACCTGGCCGGCCTGCGCCTCGGTGAAGGTGAACTGAACCCGCTTACCCATGTTCTCGGCGGTTTCGCCGGCTCTGGTCGGTTGACTGGTGTAGTCCTCGGTGAGGTCCAGTTCGACGCGCTGGGTGCCGTCGATGACGGTGACGGACTCGATGGTGCTGGCCTGGTCCTTGAGGATCGCCAGACCCTCGGAGGTGTCGATGGCGCGGTACCCGCTGGCGCTGGAGAACAGGGCCCACCCCAGCAGGATGAGCATGACGAAGGGCGCAATCCACAGCAACGGGTTGCCCCGCGTCGCACGGCGCCGCTTGTCCCCCTGCCTGGAGCTGCCCCTGTCGCTACCGCGGCCGCCCTGCTTCCCAGAGCGTGCCATCATGCGGTTGTCATCGGAATCGTTCATCGACGTTCGGTCCCTTCGCGCATCTAACCCCCTTGACGCTAGCGGAAAACACCGACATGTATCGCCTCCACACCCCACTGTTCGCGCCGGGCGTGGGCGGAATGCCGCGATAGAACCGGATCACCACGCAAGTCTGTGTGTCTGCAATGTGACCAAGTCGAGGTGGCTTGAGGTCAGACACGCTTGGTGAGGGCCTGACGTTGTCGCATACGGTGTAGGCAGCGTGTTCGTCCGCTCGTGGATTCGAGTCGGAGGGGACACGACATCCCCGAACTGCCTCGGACCGGGCCCCGCCCTTAACGGGCCCACCCTCACCGGCAGTACCACCCGTTGCAGACCCAGGAGACCCTGAACTTTGTCGCCATTCACATCACGGCGTCGGTGCGCCGCCTTCGCCGCCAAAATCGCCGCCGCCGGTCTATCCGTTGCCGTGGCCACCATGGCGTTCCCCACCACCCAAGCCCAGGCGGTCGTCGCCTCGCGCACCGAATTCGATACCATCGCCGACCTCATGGCCGCCTCCGGCCTGTCCGGCACCGTGTACACCGCCGGGGATGAGTACGCCGACGACGGCGCCGGCATGCAGTTCTCCGTAGAGAGCACCCTCCCCGACGGCGTCGAGGGCAATATTGCCGTCCCGCTGGCCGACGACAACAGCTGGGCGGTGCCGCAGGGGCTGCCGACCTCGGCTCCGCGCTCGGCCAACTCCGCCGCCGTGGAGGACCTCATCTCCCGTGCGCAGAGCTTCTACGACGCCGGCAGCCAGCTGGTGTGGGATTCCAGCCGCCCCACGCCACTGACCGGCACGGTGGTCCACAGCGACTACACCGCCCCTTACGGCATCACCTGTTCCACCTTCGTCAGCATGACGCTGTTGGGCTGGGACTACAACCACACGACCTACGTGGATGACGCGAACACCCAGGTGGGCTACGCCGTCGACTTCGGTGTGGACCCCTCCACCTCGAAGATCTGGCGCGCCAACAACCTGGCCAGCTGGTTCTACGCCAACGGCGACCTGTGGCTAGAGACCGACGGCAACTACGAGCGCGGGGACATCCTGTTCTTCTCCACACAGGACCCGGAGGGCATGCTCGCGCAGGTACGCAGCGGCGACGAGGCCACCTACTTCGGCAACGTCTACCACGCGGCGATTTACCTGGGTGACGGCTTGCTCATCCACTCCACGGGCATAGGCGACGGCGTCAACATCACCGCACTCGGCCCGACGCTGGAGGCCGACCTGTCGTTCGTGGCCCGCCCGGCCTGGACGAAGGAGGCCGCCAACACCGGTTCGAGCACCGACGCCACGCAGTCCGAGGGCGCGTCGAGCCAGGGCTCCACCTCCACCGGATCTGAGAACACTGATCGCCAGGACTCCTTGCCCTCGACCACTACGGGAACCGGTTCCGGGGCCACCCGCGTCATCACCCCGGTGCCGACCCAGCGGCAGTACTCCCGCGCCATCGAGCACCACCACCGTTGGAGCTGAGACCTCCGTTGAGATGCCCGCTGCGGACAGGCTGGCCGCTGTCGGCCGCCTGTTGACGCGCTAGGGGATCGCATCCGGCTGGCCGGCGGCTGAGCCCACCCACGTGTGGGTTCAGCCGCCGTAGGCCTCCGGGCGCAGCGTGCCGATGAACGGCAGGTTGCGGTACTTCTCCGCATAGTCCAAGCCGTAGCCCACCACGAACTCGGTGGGAATATCGAAGCCCACGTACTTGACGTCTACCTCCACCTTGGCGGCCTCCGGCTTGCGCAGCAGCGTGGCGATCTCCACGCTGGCGGCGCCGCGGCTGGACAGGTTGCCGAGCAGCCATGACAGGGTCAGCCCGGAGTCGATGATGTCCTCCACCACCAACACGTGCCGCCCGGTCAGATCAGCGTCGAGGTCCTTGAGGATGCGCACCACGCCGCTGGACTTGGTGCCCGAGCCGTAGGAGGACACCGCCATCCAGTCCATGGGCACGGAGCGGTGCAGGCGCCGCGACAGGTCCGCCATCACATAGACGGCACCCTTGAGCACACCCACGAGTAGCAGGTCGCGCCCGGCGTAGTCGGCGTCGATCTGGGCCGCCATCTCATCCAGACGCTGGTTGATCTCCTCCTCGGTGATGAGCACCTGCTGCAGGTCGGCGCCCATGTCCGCGGCGTCCATATAAGCCTCCTTGATATCCGGCCGGTTTTGAGTCAATACGTGGGGCTGGCCGGAGCGGCGCCGTCGTGGGCGTTGCACGGGCCGGAGCCTCGTTGCCCGCTGATCCTTTCACACCTTGCGCCCACCAGCCCGGTCGCGCACGGGCGACGCCGGCTCACCCCGTCTGTGGTGTCTTAGTCCACAACCCGCTCGATCCATGCCTGGGGCCGGGCGATCTCCGCCCGGGTCGGCAGGTTGCCCGGCCCCGCCCACGCCGCGTTGAGGCCGGCATGGCCCACCCGCGCCACGACGGCGCGTACGAAGGCGGCCCCGTCAACGTACTGCCTCCGCTTGGCATCCAGGCCGAGCAACCGGTCCAGCACGGTGCCCGCGCCGCCATCGCCGACATGATTCATGACCGCGCGCAAGCGGTGCACCGACGGCATGCGGGCGGGCTCGACGGCGTCGAGCACCGCCACGGCGTGCCCCTCCAACAACGCCATGGTGGCGACGACGACGTCCAACTGCGCACGCTCGGCCTCACCCAGGTAGCCGGCCAGGAAGCCGGTTCCGTCGCCCGACGCCACCGCGGCGCGCAGCTGCCGAGCGACCCGGGCCATCCGGGCTGCCGGGCCGCCGTCGTCCGCGGGTGACCGGACAATGGCGGCAGCGACGTCGTGCGCCGCACCGGCCAGGTAATCCACCAGCCAAGGTGCGGCGGCCAGCTGGAGGACATGGACGGCTTCGTGGAGCGCCACCCAGGCGGGCAGGTCAAGCAGATCCAGGTCCCGCTGGCGCTGCAACGCCAGCACGTTGGGGGCCACGAGCAGCATGCGCGCCCCGGCCCCACCACCGTCGTCCAGCCCGACCGGCAACACCTGGCCCAGCACGCGGGTGGACAGCATGCCGAGCAATCCCGCTACCTCGCCGGTCGCCACCGTGCGCACGACGCCACCGGCCGGACCGGGCATGAACCCTTGCGGTTCAGGAAGCTGCTGCATGACCGCGCGCAGGAAGTCGGCGGTGGCGCGCTGCACGCCGGGCCGGTCGACGACGAGTACCCGGGTGGTGTCCGCAGCGGTGCGCGCCTGCCGGGTCAGACCGGTGATGCTGGCCGCCCAGGGGATGGCGT
>NZ_JAWDJJ010000263.1:0-6885 GCF_032465695.1 Actinomyces sp. MRS3W | reverse complement strand
GAACCGCCGATGACCACCGCAGCCAAGGCCCGTCGGAGCTCCACCACTCATCCGTCCTGGCGCACGCTCACCGACGGCGCTACTGCCCGCGCCGCCCGTCGGCCCGCCACTCAGGCGCGGCCCGCAGGGGAATCCTCCGCACGTCCCGAGCTGCACGTCGTACGCGGTGTCGTCCCCTCCCGGCGCACCCTGCCGTTCCTGGCCCTCGTCATCGGCATTCTCGCCTGCGCCCTGGTGTCCTCCATGCTGCTGAACGCCTGGATGGCCGACACCGCCTACAAGATGAAGACGGCGCAAGTTGAGCTCAACGTTCTGACCGACCACATCGAAACCGTGCGCTCCGACGTGCGGGAGGCCTCGGCCGCCGACACATTGGCGGCCCGGGCGGCGAAGCTGGGTATGGTTCCGGCGGCCGCCCCCGGGGTTATCGACCTGTCCAGTTCCACCCTGGCGGGCGGCTCCGCCGCGACGGCGGATGACGAGCAGTGAATCCGGTCCATCCCAGTCGCCGCCGCGTGCTGCAGTTGATGGGCCTGGCCGGTTTCGGGGCGTTGGCGGGTAAGACCGCCTGGCTGCAGGTGGTGGAGGGGCCGACGCTGGCCGCGCAGGCCCAGGCCGAACGCACCGTCACCTGGGTCAATCGTGCCCCCCGGGGTGACATCCTGGGACGCGACGGCACGGTGCTCGCCTCCTCCGCCGTCTCCTACGACATCGGCGTCAACCAGATCAAGGTCGCTCAGTATGAGCGCACCGAGGAACGCACCGATGCGGCTACCGGGCAAACTCAAAGCGTCGTCGTCGGCCACGGGGCGGCAGCGGCGGCCGAGCAGATGGCTGAGATTCTCGGCGTCGACGCACAGGAGCTCGGTGCCAACATGGTGGGCGAGTCCACCTACGCCGTCGTGGCCGAGGCAGTCGATCCGGATACGTGGCGTCGCATCAACGCCCTGGCGATCCCCGGCGTCGAACCCGACCAGCGCACCCGCCGCACCTACCCGGCGGGATCGGTCGCCGGCAATGTCCTGGGCTACACCTATGAGGGAGACAGCCGCACGCTGATCGGCTCCGCCGGGCTGGAGCTGACCCAGAATGCCGAGCTGACAGGCGTCAACGGCAAGGGCAGCGTGGAGATCGGCAAGTCCGGTGCCATCATCCCCACCGGCAAGCAGGAGGAAGTCGCCGCCGTTGCCGGCACCAGCGTGCGCATGACCATTAACCCCGACCTGCAGGCCGTCGCGCAGGAGGCCATCGACGAGGTGGTGGCGGCTCAGGGCGCCGACTGGGGCTGCGTGGTCGTCATGGAGCCATCCACCGGCAAGCTGCTCGTGCTCGCCGACTCCGGAGCCGTCGACCCCGCCCACCCGTCGCAGACGCCCGAGGAGTCGCGCTCGGCCCGCAGCGTCCAGGCCATCTTCGAACCCGGCAGCGTCGGCAAGGTCATCACCTTCGCAGCGGCGCTCGAAGAGGGCACCATGAAGCCGGAGGACACCTGGACGGTCCCCTACACCTGGACCGCCGCCAACGGGCAGACCTTCCGCGACTCCCACTACCACGACGTCCAGACCCTCACCAGCGCCGGAGTCCTGGCCGAGTCTTCCAACGTCGGCACCGTGCAAATCGGTGAGCAGCTCTCCGACGACGTCCGCTACGAATACCTCAAAAGGTTCGGGTACGGGCAGACCACGGGCATCGAGATGCCCGCCGAATCCGCGGGCATGGTCAGCGCCGCGGCCGACTGGGACGACCGCACCCGCTACACCACCATGTTCGGTCAGGGCATCGCCGGCACCGCGCTGCAAGCCGTCCAGGTACTTGCCGCCGTCGCCAACCGGGGCGTGCGCGTCGCCCCGCGGGTCATCGACGCGTGGATCGACGCCGAAGGCAACGAAACCCCACAGGAGCAGCCCGAGGGGGTGCGGGTCATCAGCGAGGAGACCGCCCAGACGCTCACCGACATGCTCATTGGCGTCACCCAGGACGGGGGTACCGCGGAGGCCGCCTCCATCGATGGCTACCTCGTGGCCGGCAAGACCGGCACCACCGAGATCCTCACCGAGGACGGCACGGTCGCATCCTTCGTCGGCTTCACTCCCGCGCGCGATCCAGCCATCGCCGTCGCAGTGGTCGTCTACCGTCCCGAGGGCACCTACGGCGGTACCGTGTCCGCGCCGGTCTTTCGCAAGGTGGCCCTGGCCGCCATGCACACCCTGGGAATCGCCCCGGATCCCAGCGTCATCGCCGCCCAGGCCGCGGCCGAAGCAGATGCGGCCGCCGAGGCGGCTGCCGAGTCAGAAAGCGCAGGTGCGGAAGGATGAGTACCCTCGTCTTGGCATGTGCCGCCCTCACCGGGAGACCGGTACCGTCCTGTCACGATAGATTGGGGATCCATGAGTAACCACGCCTACGAGTCAGCCGCACGGCTGCGTCCGCACCAGTGCGCACCCACCGCGCTGAGCGAGCTTGCGCAGGCTTTCGGACTGGCCCCGGCGCGGCGCGATGACTCCAGCACCGATAGCGTGGCCGGACTCAGCATCACCGGCGTGAGCGTGGACTCCGGAGACGTGGCCGACGGCGAACTGTTCACCGCCCTGCCCGGTTTCAAGACGCATGGGGCGGCCTTCGCCGCCGAGGCCGTCGCCGCCGGAGCGGTCGCCGTCCTCACCGACCCCGCTGGAGCCGAGACGGTGCACGCCACCTGCCCCGGTATCCCGGTTCTCACCCACCCCGATCCGCGGGCTGTCGTAGGACCGCTGGCGGCCGCCGTCTACCACCACCCGGCCGAGCATCTGCTCACCACCGCCGTGACCGGCACCAACGGCAAGACCACCACCTCCTACTTCCTTGACGCCATTCTGACGGCCTACCGCGGCGCCTGCATGGTTGCCGGCACGGTCGAGCTGCGCGTCGGGGACATCTCCGTCGAATCTCCCCGCACCACCGTCGAAGCGCCGGTACTGCAGCGCATGCTGGCGCTGGCCGCCGAAGAGGGAGTGGGAGCTGCCAGCCTGGAGGCTTCCAGCCACGCGATTGTGCTGCACCGCCTGGACGGGCTCGTGGTGGACGTCGCCGGGTTCACCAACCTGCAGCGCGACCACCTTGACTTCCACGAGACCATGCAGGGCTACCTCGACGCCAAGGCCCAGCTGTTCACCCCAGAACACGCCCGCCGTGCCGTGGTGTGCGTGGACGACGAGTGGGGAGTTCAACTGGCCGGGCGCATCGCCGCCGCCGGAGCCATCGAAGTTGATCGCGTGCGGGCCTACGGCAGCGTCGGCGATGCCGCGAGCGGAACCGACTGGTGGGTCAGTGATGCGGCCGTCTCCATGACGGATTCGGCGACCACTTTCACCCTGCACGGCCCCGACGGGGAAAGCATCGACGCGGCCTGCCCGCTGCCGGGGCTGGTCAATGTCCAAAACGCTGCCCTTGCCCTGGTCATGGCGATCCGTGCTGGCGTCCCGGCGGAAACGGCCGTGGCCGCACTCGCCACAGCGCACAACATTCCGGGCCGCATGCAGCGCATCAGCCAGCGCGACGGCGTGCGCGGCACCTGCATCGTCGACTTCGCGCACACCCCCGACGCCATGGAGCTGACCCTCAAGGCCGTCCGCCAAATCACTCCCGGGCGCCTCATCGTCGTCTTCGGTTCCGACGGCGACCGCGACCGCGGCAAGCGGCCCATGCTGGGGCAGGTCTGCGCCCGCCTGGCCGACGTGCTCGTGGTGACCGACGAGAATCCCCGCAGCGAGGACCCCCAGACCATCCGGGACGCCATCCTGGAGGGGGTCCGCTCGGTGCGCCCCGATCTGCACGACGTCGAGGAAATCACCACCTGGCGCGGCGACGCGGTGCGCCGCGGGGTCGAACTGTGCGGCCCGCAGGACACCGTCATCGTCACCGGCAAGGGGCACGAGCCCTTCCTGGAGATTGCCGACGAGTTCATCCGGTACAACGACGCCCCCGTCATGCGTGAGGCCGTCGACGCCAAGTGGGGACCGGTGGAGCCCGCATGATCGCACGTCAGCTCGCCGACGTCGCCGCCCTCGCCCACGGCACCCTCGTCCCGGACACCGGGACGACGTCCCCTGCGGCGATTTCCGCCGTCGTCACCGATTCCCGCCAGGTCGGCCCGGGCACGCTCTTTGTTGCCCTGGCCGGTCAGCGCACCGATGGGCACAGCCACGTCGGCGCCGCCGCCACCGCAGGTGCGGCCGCAGCCTTGGTCAGCGACGTCGCTGCCGCCCGGGCCTGCCTGGCCGCGGCTGGAACCCAGCTGCCCCTCATTGCGGTTCCCGACACGGTCGCCGCGCTGGGGGCGCTCGCCCGTGGGCACCTGGCCGACCTGCGCCAGCGGGCCGCGCAACGCGGCACGGCGCTCACCGTCGTCGCCGTCACCGGTTCCGTCGGCAAGACCACCACCAAGGACCTGGTCCGCCAGCTGCTCGCCGCCCAGGCCCCCACGGTGGCCCCCGTGGCCTCCTTCAACAACGAGATCGGCCTGCCGCTCACCGTGCTGCAGACCGACGCCGACACGCGCTACCTGGTCCTGGAGATGGGTGCTTCCGCACCCGGGCACATCGCCTACCTCACCGACATTGCCCCGCTGGACGCGGCTGGCGTGCTCATGATCGGCCACGCCCACATGGAGGGCTTCGGCTCGATTGAGGGCGTGGCCCGGGCCAAGAGCGAAATCGTGCGCGGCCTGCTCCCGACCGGGACGGCCGTGCTCAACCACGACGACGCCCGCGCCGCCGCCATGGCCGACCTGGCCCCCGCCCACCTCACTTTTTCCGCCGCCGGGTCGCCCGACGCGGATATCCGCGCCACCGACGTCGTCCTCGACGCCGACGCCCACGCCGTCTTCAACCTGCACCTGCCGGGACTGTCCGTGCCGGAGCGGGTGCGTCTGGCCATTCCGGGCGGACACAACGTGTCCAATGCGCTCGCTGCCGCCGGGCTGGCGCTCGCCGCCGGCGCCGACCCCGCGGCGGTGGCAAGCAGACTCGCCACCGTCACGGTGGAGAGCCCCCATCGCATGGACGTGAGCCTGCGGGAGGGGAATCTGCTCCTCATCGACGACGCCTACAACGCCAATATCGACTCCATGACAGCTGCCATGCGCGCCCTGGACACGCTCGGCGACGACCGGCGCCGTGTGGCCATCATCTCGGAGATGTTGGAGCTGGGGGAGTCCTCGGTGGCGGACCACACTCGCACCGGTGAGCTCGCCGCCGCGGCCGGAGTCCAGCTGCTCATCACCGTGGGGGCGGGCGCCGCGCCTACCGCCGCAGCCGCCCGTCGACGCGGCGTTGAGGTGTACGAGCTGCCGGACGCCGACGCGGCGCTGGCACTCATGGACTCGACGGACAATCCGCTGCGAGACGGCGACGTCGTGCTCGTCAAAGGATCCAACGGCTCGGGTGCCTGGCGCCTGGCCGACTACCTGAGGGACAACCGCAAGGAGATGCGTGCCCGATGACAGCCATCCTCGTGTCCGCGGCGGTCAGCCTGCTGGTGTCACTACTGGGCACCCCCCTGCTCATCCGTTTTCTCCACAAGCGCGAGTACGGACAATTCATCCGTCAGGACGGCCCCCAGGGGCACTTCACCAAGCGCGGCACGCCCACCATGGGCGGTCTGGTCATCATTGTCGCCACCGTCCTCGGCTACGCGATGGCCAACCTCGTGGAGCTGCGCACCCCCCGCGCCAGCGGTGTGCTGCTGCTCTTCCTCATCGTCGGCCTGGGGCTCATCGGCTTCCTCGACGACTTCGAGAAGATCTCCAAGCAGCGCTCCCTGGGGCTGCGCGCCTGGCAGAAAATCATCGGCCAGGCAATCGTCGGCATCGGCTTTTCCGTGGCCGCCCTCAACTTCGCCGACCGGAACGGGCTCACCCCGGCCTCCACACGCATCTCCTTCGCCCGCGACTCGAGCCTCGACCTGGCCTTCGCCGGCGCGATCGTCGGCCTCATCCTGTTCACCCTGTGGTCGAACTTCCTCATCACCGCCTGGTCCAATGCCGTCAACCTCACCGACGGGCTCGACGGCCTGGCTGCCGGCTCCTCCGCCATGGTCTTCGCCGCCTACACCCTCATCGGCGTATGGCAGACCAACCAGTCCTGCGCCTATGGGCACGCCGACGTGGTGGCCACACTGTGCTACCAGACCCGAGACCCCCGCGATATGGCCATGATCGCCGCCGCGCTCATGGGATCCTGCTTCGGCTTCCTGTGGTGGAACGCCTCACCCGCGAAGATCTTCATGGGCGACACCGGCTCCCTCGCACTGGGAGGCGCCGTAGCCGGCCTGTCCATCCTCACCCGTACCGAGTTCCTGGCCGTGCTCATCGGTGGACTATTCGTCGCCGAGGTGATGAGTGACATCATTCAGGTGGTCTCCTTCAAGTCCACGGGCAAGCGCGTCTTTCGCATGGCGCCGCTGCACCACCACTTCGAACTCGGCGGATGGACCGAGGTCAACGTGGTCATCCGCTTCTGGATCATCGCCGGGGTATGCGTGGTGCTCGGGCTGAGCCTGTTCTACGCCGAATACCTCGTGTCCTGAACTGAGAGAGGATATGCATACAGCGATGACCACCAGCACAGCGCTTGCGGCACTGTCCGGAGCCCGCGTCGGCGTGGTGGGACTGGGCCGAACCGGACTGGCCGTCATTGAGGTCCTCACCGCCCTCGGTGCGCGCGTGTCCGCCTTCGACTCCCGGCCGGCGGCCGTGGAGGCCCTACCCGCTGCGCTCGGCACCGACACGGCGGCCTCCCTGCTCACCATGGCCGGGGACGACGCCCAGGTGGCCGCCGCGATTGCCGACGCCGACCTACGGCTACTCATCGTGTCCCCGGGAGTTCCCGCTACCGGGCCGGTGCTGAC
>NZ_JAWDJJ010000262.1:0-6490 GCF_032465695.1 Actinomyces sp. MRS3W | reverse complement strand
CGGGGACAGTGCTCGACGCCGGCCGGAGCCTGGCCGCGGAGGGACTGGCCGTACGCGTGGTCTGCCCACGCTGGCCGGTTCCCATCCCGTCGGCTGTAGTTGACATGGCACGGGAGAGCCGCGGAGTGCTCGTGGTGGAGGACGGGCTGGTCGAGGGCGGCGTGGGCTCGCAATTGCGCGACGCAGTGGAGGACGCGGCATTGGCAGACGGCTCCGAGAGCGTCCCGCGCGTGGCGCGAGTGGGGATCCCGCGGCGCTTCCTGCCAACGGCGAGCCGCGAGGAGCTGCTGGCCGACTTCGGCATGGACTGCGCGGGTATCTGCGCTACCGCCCGGCGCCTGGCGGGCCCGGAAGCCTAGACCCGGGCCGTTGCTCGCGTAGGACGGCGGTCCTAGGTGGGGTGTGCGCTCGGGAATGTGGGGGAGACGACGCCGAGCTGGTTGCTGTGGAGTGTCGATACGGAGCGCGTGCGGTGCCTCTCAGGCCACGACCCGGGCGCCGTGCCGGAGGTGGGATCTCGTCCGGATCGGTGTGTATCACGGGGATTCCGCGGTTCTGGAATGGGATGGGAAGGCCGGGCGAGGTGACATGCGGTGATCGCAGGCCTAGGACTAAAGTCCTAGGCTGGGAGTGAGTGGAGGCTTCCTGTGAGTGATCCCACCGGGCAGCTTCCGACGCGCATGACACAAGCCGGGACGTCTGGCCTAGTCTTAGGTCGACGGCGCAACGATGTACCGCCACGCCTCACAAGGGCGCATACAACCGAGTGGCCACGGCCACTCACCCTATAGGAGGGCACGGATGACAACCGAGGTCACAGCATCCGCCACGGCGGAGGAGACCACCAGCCGCGACGCGTGGGAGGGCTTCACCACGGGCCCGTGGACCGAAGACATTGACGTCCGGGACTTCATCCAGCGCAACTACACGCCTTACACGGGCGACGCCTCGTTCCTCGCCGGTGCTACCGACAAGACCCTGCGCCTGTGGGACACCCTGGAGAAGAAGTACCTGTCCGAGGAGCGCAAGGTGCGCATCCTCGACGTCGACACCCACACGCCGTCCGACATTGACGCGTTCCCCGCCGGCTACATCAGCGAGGACGACGACGTCATCGTCGGCCTGCAGACCGACTCCCCGCTCAAGCGCGCCATGATGCCCAACGGTGGCTGGCGCATGGTCGAGCAGGCTATCAAGGAGGCCGGCAAGGAGGTCGACCCCGAGGTCAAGAAGATCTTCACCCGCTACCGCAAGACCCACAACGACGCCGTCTTCGACATCTACACCCCGCGCATCCGCGCGGCCCGCTCCAGCCACATCATCACCGGCCTGCCCGACGCCTACGGCCGCGGCCGCATCATCGGCGACTACCGTCGCGTCGCCCTGTACGGCGTCGACCGCCTCATTGAGCTCAAGCAGAAGGCCAAGGACTCCGTCGCCGACCGCCCCTTCTCCGAGCACTGGGCCCGCTACCGCGAGGAGCACGCCGAGCAGATCAAGGCGCTCAAGAAGCTGAAGAACATGGCCGCCTCCTACGGCTTTGACATCTCCGGCCCGGCCAAGGACGCGCACGAGGCCGTCCAGTGGACCTACTTCGCCTACCTGGCCTCCGTCAAGTCCCAGGACGGCGCCGCGATGTCCATCGGCCGTCTGTCCGCCTTCCTCGACATCTACTTCGAGCGCGACCTCAAGGCCGGCATCATCGACGAGTCTCGTGCCCAGGAGCTCATCGACAACATCGTCATGAAGCTGCGCATCACTCGCTTCCTGCGCACCACCGACTACGACCAGATCTTCTCCGGTGACCCGTACTGGGCCACCTGGTCGGACGCCGGCTTCGGTGAGGACGGTCGCCCGCTGGTCACCAAGACCTCCTTCCGGCTGCTGCAGACGCTGCGCAACCTCGGTCCCGCTCCCGAGCCGAACATCACCATCTTCTGGAATGAGGACCTGCCCCAGGGGTACAAGGACTTCTGCGCGCTCATCTCCATCACCACTTCGGCCATCCAGTACGAGGCGGACGAGCAGATCCGTGAGCACTGGGGCGACGACGCCGCGATCGCCTGCTGCGTGTCCCCGATGCGGGTCGGCAAGCAGATGCAGTTCTTCGGCGCCCGCGTTAACTCCGCCAAGGCGCTGCTGTACGCCATTAACGGCGGCCGCGACGAGATGACCGGCAAGCAGGTCGTCACCGGCCTGCCCGGCATTGAGGGCGACGGCCCCCTCGACTTCGACGAGGTCTGGGACAAGTACGAGAAGATGCTCGACTGGGTGGTCGGCACCTATGTTGAGGCCCTCAACATCATCCACTACTGCCACGACCGCTACGCCTACGAGGCCATCGAGATGGCGCTGCACGACTCCGAGATCGTGCGCACCATGGGCTGCGGCATCGCCGGACTGTCGATCGTCGCCGACTCGCTGTCCGCGATCAAGTACGCCAAGGTGACCCCGGTGCGCGACGAGACCGGCCTGGTCGTCGACTACGTCACCGAGGGCGACTTCCCGATCTACGGCAACGACGACGACCGCGCCGACGAGATCGCCGCCACCGTGGTCCACACGATCATGTCCAAGATCAAGGAGCAGCCCTTCTACCGCAACGCCATCCCGACCCAGTCGGTGCTGACGATCACCTCCAACGTCGTCTACGGCAAGGCCACCGGCTCTTTCCCGTCCGGACACCAGAAGGGCACCCCCTTCTCCCCGGGCGCCAACCCGGAGAACGGCATGGACACCCACGGCATGGTTGCCTCCATGATGAGTGTCGGCAAGCTCGACTACAACGACGCGCTTGACGGCATCTCCCTGACCAACACGATCACCCCCCAGGGGCTGGGCCGCACGCTCGACGAGCGCGTCGCCAACCTCGTGGGCATCCTCGACGCCGGCTTCGTCCCCGACGACTGCGCCGAGGTCTGACCCGGCCCGGGTGGGGCCACGCAGACCATCCGAATACACACATTCACACACCACCAGAAAGGGGCCGATTATGGCCACGTACGAAGAGCGCCTGGAGTCCATGAAGGCTCAGCGCGACGACAATGGCGGCGTTAAGGGCCTGTACCACGCCAACATCAACGTGCTCGACCGCAGCACGCTGGAGGACGCCATGGAGCACCCGGAGAACTACCCGAACCTCACGGTCCGCGTCTCCGGCTACGCCGTCAACTTCGTCAAGCTGACGCGTGAACAGCAGCTCGACGTGCTCAACCGCACCTTCCACGCCGGCGCCTGAACCGGAACGGGTGAGGGACTCGGATGACTGAGGCCATCACCCCGGTGCAGGCGGGCGGCCGGGACCAGGACTTCCTGGCCCCGGCCGCCCGTCTGCGCGGGGCCGGAATTGGTGCGCTCGAAGAGCTGACCGACCTGGAGCGGTCGGACCGGCTCGCCCGTATGCGCGAAGGCTCCTTGGGCTCGATTCACTCCTGGGAGCTGGTCACCGCTGTCGACGGTCCGGGCACGCGCATGACCATCTTCCTCAACGGCTGCCCGCTGCGCTGCCTGTACTGCCATAACCCGGATACCTTCCTCATGCGGGATGGCGAACCGGTCGAGGCCGACGAGATCCTGCGTCGCATCAGGCGCTACCGGAACGTCTTCAAGGCAACCGGCGGCGGCATCACCCTGTCCGGAGGGGAAGTGCTCATGCAGCCCGCCTTCGCCGGCCGCATCCTGGCCGGCGCCAAGGCGATGGGCATCCATACCTGCATCGACACCTCCGGGTACCTCGGAGCCAACGCCTCGGACGAGATGCTCGACAACATTGACCTGGTGCTATTGGACGTCAAGAGCGGTGATGAGCAGACCTACAAGAAGGTCACCGGGCGTGAGCTCGCTCCAACCATCACCTTCGGCGACCGGCTGGCGGCCAAGGGCATCGAAACCTGGGTGCGCTTCGTGCTCGTGCCCGGGCTCACGGACGATCCGCAGAATGTTGAGAACGTGGCCCGCATTGTCGAGCGGTGGCGGCCGGTCGTCTCCCGCGTCGAGGTACTGCCCTTCCACCAGATGGGCACCGACAAGTGGGACGCCCTCAAGCTGGAGTACAAGCTGCGCGACACCCGCCCGCCCGAGCCGGAGCTGGTGGAGTCCACGCGGCAGATCTTCCGCGAGCACGGGTTCACCGTGCACTAACAAACCCCTTGCGTGAGCAAGCTGTGACTCAAGCTGTGCGGTTTGGGCACTGACGACGGCGTGTCGTCGGCTTATCATGTGATATGGCCGACAACGCCGTCGGCGCTGCCAACCGCATGAGGGGTCGGACATCATGGCCCGAGTTGTCGTTCTCGGCGCAGGAGTCGCGGGGCACACCGCCGCCCTGTACCTGCGTCGCCTGCTGCCTCGCGAGCACCAGGTGGTGGTGATCAGCCCCAACTCGCAGTGGAACTGGATCCCCTCCAACATCTGGGTGGGAACCGGCCGGATGCGCAAAGAACAGGTGCTCTTCCCCCTGGCGCCGGTCTACCGGCGCCAGGGGATCATCTTTCACCAGGCCAAGGCCACAGCGCTTTATCCCGAAGGCCATCCCAGCGCCACGGACTCACGGCCCCAGGTCGAGCTGGAGTTCACGGCCCCGGCCCGCAGCGGGGAGGTGAGACGGCTCGCCTACGACTACCTCATTGATGCCACCGGGCCCAGGCTGAACTTCGGGGCCACACCGGGGCTGGGACCGGAGGACGGATACACCTGGTCGGTATGCACCGCCGCCCACGCCGACCAAACCGCCGCCGAGTTGCGCAAGGTCATCGAGCAGGCACGCGCGGGCCACCCGCAGCGCCTCGTCGTCGGCACCGGGCACGGCACCTGCACCTGCCAGGGCGCCGCCTTCGAATACGCCTTCAACGTTGACTTCGAGCTGCGGCAGGCCGGAGTGCGCGACCGGTGCGAGGTCGTCTACCTCACCAATGAGTACGAGCTGGGTGACTTCGGCGTCGGCGGCATGCGCTTCCGCCACGAGGGCTACCAGACCACCTCGCAACTATGGACCGAGTCGCTGTTCCGCGAACGGGAGGTCAAGGCCATCACCGGGGCAGCCGTCACCCGGATCGAACCGGGCAGCCTCACCTATGAAACCGTCACCGGAGACACTCACACCCTCGCCTTCGACTTCGCCATGCTGCTGCCGCCCTTCGAGGGCCAACCACTCAAGGCCTACAACCGGCGCGGCGAGGACATCACCGACGTCGTCTTCGCCCCCAATGGCTTCATGAAAGTCGATGCCGACTACACGCCCAAGCCCTATGCGCAGTGGAGTGCAGCCGATTGGCCGAAGACTTACCAGAACCCGACCTACCCCGAGCTGTTTGCGGCCGGCATCGCTTTCGCACCACCGCACGCCATCTCCCGCCCGCGCGTGTCTCCCGCCGGCACGCCGATTGCGCCGGCACCGCCGCGCACCGGCCAGCCCGCAGGCACCATCGGCCGGGCCTGCGCCGAGTCGATCGTTGACCGCATCAAGGGGCGGGACGTGCCCCTTCACGAGGCCTCGATGGCGCGTATGGGGGCTTCCTGCATTGCGTCCACTGGCGCCAATCTGCGCACGGGCTCCGCTGCCACCATGATCATGTACCCCGTTGTACCCGACGTGCAGAAGTACCCCCTCACGGGGCGGCACCCGTATCACACGCGCGGCGAAATCGGGCTGTTCGGTCACTGGATCAAGTACATGCTCCACTACCTGTTCATCTACAAGGCCAAGGCCCTGCCGGGCTGGTTCCTCATTCCGGAGTGATTGACATGACGACCCCGACCGTCTCCGCGCGTGCTGCGCATTCACCGGGCCCCGATGAACTCGACCCGCTCGAGGCCGAGCGCATTGCCGGAGCGCCGCTGCCCACCCCGCAGACGCTGCTGCGCCGCCGCTTCATCCCCTACCAGGTGTACAAGTTCGCAGAGACCAACCTGCGCATCGCCGACATTGTGCTGCGCGAACGGCTCGGGCTCTAGCCATCAAGGGTGTGGGAGAGCGGCTCCGCCACCTGCTCAACCTGCCAGGGGCGAGCGCCCAGCTCCTGCAAGCGGGCGGCGATGGCCGCAACGGACACGTCGGTGCGCTCGCCCGCGGCTGCAGCCTCGCCAAGATCCCAGGCGAGGCGCCGCTGCACCTGGGTGCCCAGGAGCAGTTCGTGCGGGATATGCACCTCGTCGGCGCGGGAGCGTACCGCCGCACGCACCTGTTCCAGCATGAGCGCGGCCTGCGGGTGGTGACGACTCCAGGAACGCGGCTGCGGCAGCTCCCCGGGCGCAAGCGGCGGATGCCGCGTGGGCAGCTGCTCCTCCGGCAGGGCCAGGGCGCGCTCGACCGCCTGCCACCACAGGTCCTCATGCTGACGCGCCGACCGGGAGGAGAACTCCCGCAGCGCCGCCAGCCGACGGCGCGAGGACGGCTGGGCTACTGCCGCGGCCACGAGGGCGCGGTGCGGCAGTACCTTCGACGGCGTCACATCGAGCTGGCGGGCCAGCTCCTCCCGGACGGTCCACAGCT
>NZ_JAWDJJ010000261.1:0-20090 GCF_032465695.1 Actinomyces sp. MRS3W | reverse complement strand
GGCCATGATCGCCACCGGCCTGGCCCAGGGGGACTCGGCCGCCCAGATCGCCCGGAGGATCGGCCGGTGCCGGCAGACCGTGTCCCGGGAGATCCGCCGCGGTGCGGGCCCGGACGGCGCCTACCGGCCCGGCAGCGCCCAGATGATCGCCCAGCAGCGGCTGGCGCGTCCCAAGACCAGGAAGCTGGATGCCAACCCGGCCCTGCGCGAGCGGGTGATCACCCTTTTGGAGGACCGGGTCAGCCCCCGGCAGATCGCCGCCCGCCTACGGTTCGAGAACCCCGATGATAGGAGCATGCGCATATGCCATGAGCAGATCTACCAGGCCCTGTACGTCCAGGGCGCCGGCAGCCTGCGCGCCCAACTGAAAGTGGAAAAGGCCCTACGCAGCGGGCGCACCGCCCGCATCCCGCGTTCCCCGCTGGCCGGGCTGCCCGCCCCGAACGGCAAGAGCTGGATCAAGGGCGCCACCATCAGCCTGCGCCCACCCCAGGCCGACGACAGGGCCATCCCCGGCCACTGGGAGGGAGACCTGATCATCGGCGGTGACAAACGCAGCGCCCTGATCACCCTGGTCGAGCGCCGCAGCCGGTTCGTGCTCATTGGCCGCCTGGGCGACAACCACCGCACCCAGACCGTCACCGACGCCCTCCAAGAAATGATCGCCTCCCTGCCCCAGGCGATCTACACCACCATCACCTGGGACCAGGGCTCAGAGATGGCCGACCACGCCGCCTTCACCACCGCCACCGACATCAAGATCTTCTTCGCCGACCCCCACAGTCCCTGGCAGCGGCCCACCAACGACAACACCAACGGCCTGATCCGCGAGTACTACCCCAAAGGCACCAACTTCTCCACCATCACCGACACCGACGTCCAAGCCGTCCAAGACCAACTAAACCGCCGCCCCCGAGAAGTCTTGCAAGGACAAACACCAACCGAGATACTAAACACCATCATCAACGGTGCAACCACCCCCTGACACCACCACCTACGTGACGAAGCGTCGATGGGAACTGCCGAACCGTCGGCTCAGGTGCCGAACCGTGACCCCACAGCAGGAACCACCAGCGCTGCGCGCCGGGCCTGCCCGCCACGCCCGCACCCCGCAAGCGTCCCCACCGCCACGTCAACCGGTTTCGGCACGTCATTAGTGCCGGTCTCGGTGCGTTATAAGTGCCGGTTTCGGCACGTCATTAGTGCCGGTTTCGGCGACACTACACCACTGCACTGGCCGACGGTCCCGGCCCGCACCGGCCGGTGCCGCCCAAGCCGACCCACACCCCTGGAATCATTGTGACCCCGACGCCCCCGCCGGGTCGGTTCCGGCGGGGGCGTCGTCAAGGTCGACGGGGCAGGCTGGCTCACGCGGTGAGGATCCGCATTTCGTTGAGCAGGGTCTGCGCCACCAGGTGGAAGTCCAGCTCCGCGGAGCGGTCGTGGAAAATCTCCGAGCAGTACCAGCCGTCATAACCGGTGGCCTTGACGGCGTCGACCCACTCCTGCAGCGGGATGGAACCACCGCCGGTCCACACGTTCCGGGAGACGCTCTGGTCGGGCACCTCGCCGGCAGGCACGGGCACGCCGTCGCAAACGTGAACGGCGCTGATGAGGTCCTTGTTCAGCTTGGCGACATCCTCCGGGGTCGAGCCGGTGACCCAGAAGTGCCAGAAGTCCAGAGCGAGCTTGGCATTGGGGCGCTTGATGATGTCCAGGATCTCCAGGGCCTGGTCGACGTGGCATACCGGCGCCCAGCCCAGCGGCTCCAAGAACAGGTCCAGCCCGTGGTCCGCGGCGATATCCGCCGCCAGCGCGACGTTCTTGGCGGTTTCCTCAATGACCTCCTTGTCGGGACGTCCGAGCAGCCCCCGGAAGCGGGGATCGTCGTCGGCGAGGCGGCCGGCCTTGAAGTCCTGGACCACGGCGACGTCCACCGGGCCGGTGCACATCTGCATAGCGGGAGCCCCGACCACCTCCCCGACATGAGCCAGCTTCTCCGCCTCGGCGCGGAAGGCCTCGGGTTCGGCCTCCTGGAGGGCGCCGATACCGGAGACCTCAATGCCGTCCAGGTGCGGCAGGAGGGACTCGGGGGTGTAGCCGGCGTCGAGGTAGCGCCACAGCTTCGGGCTTTGCAGCTCGATACCCTCGAAGCCGACGTCCTTAGCGACGGTGATGTCGTTGAGGGCGGTGCCGTGGAAGGTGGACGTGACGTTCATGGACAGTTTCATGTGCGATCTCCTTCGATCATGGGGTGGATGGAGGTGCGGCGGCGCCGCGGGCGGTGGGGTATGACGGCGTTACAGGCCCTCTGGAATGGCGACCGGCCGGTGGGTGTGCAGGGACTCGGTGGCCGCCTCGGCGATGATCTGGGCGCGCAGGCCGTCCTCGAGCGGGGCGGGCACGCGCGAATCGTGTTCGAGGGCGTCAACGAAGGCGTCGAGGCTCTTGCGATAGGTGCCGCGGATACGCTCGAACCAGCCGACGTCCAGGCCGTTGGTGCGCAGCTCACCGGGTCCGTAGTGGTTGACGAAGCCGGTGCGGTGGCGGGCGGCCTCGACCATGCGCACCGAGCCGTTGACCTCGATGCGTTCGTCGTATCCGTAGCCGATGCGGCGCTGGGAGTCGATCTGGACGATCGCGCCGTTGGCTAGGCGCAGGACCGCCACCGAGGTATCGACGTCGCCGACCTCGGCCACGGCCGGATCCACCATGGCGGCACCGGCGACGTAGACCTCGACGGGTTCCAGGCCGGTGATCCAGCGCAGCAGGTCGAAGAAGTGGACGGTCTGGTCCCGCATCTGCCCGCCGGAGACCTTGAGGTAGTCGATGGGCGGCAGCGAGGGGCCCCGGGTGGTCATGGAGACAAGTTCGACCTGTCCCACCTCACCGGCCTGGACGGCGTCGTGGACGGCGGCATAGGCGGCGTCATAACGGCGGTTGAAGTCCATCATGACGGGAATGCCGGCGGCGCGGACGGCAGCGGCGGCGTCGCGAGCAACCTCCAGGGAGAGGTCGATGGGCTTCTCACAGAAGACGGCCTTCCCGGCCGCCGCGGCCCGTTTGAGCAGGTCGGCATGGGTGTTGGTGGAGGAGGCGATGAGGACCGCGTCGATATCCGGATCGGCAAAGACCTCGTCGGCCTCGGCGGCAGGCTCGGCACCGTGCAGCGCGGCGAGCTCGCCGGCCCGTGCGGGGTCGACGTCGAATATCCGGGCGAAGCGGATATGGGGCTGGGCGGCAAGGTTCTCGGCGTGAACGCGGCCGATGAATCCGGCCCCCAGGAGGGCGAAGGTCTGCATAGGGAGTCCTTTCTGCCTGCCTCGGACTGCGGCGGCCGAGGTGGGATTCAGTTGACAGCAGGTTGGCCGCTGGCGGGCGACGCTGTCCACCAGCAGAATCCACGCGGTTCACGCGCGTGAATCCTTGTTAGGACGATCTTCCTCCTCTCGCCGCGTCGAGTCAAGGCCCTGCCGCGTCCGAATCGAAACCAGCAGGACGCCCCGTGGCCCGATGGCCACGGGGCGTCCAGGAGCCTCTACGGAAGACGACGGCGACTCCGATGCGCGGGGCGGTCATTCACGGACAGGTACCTGCCCACTCGGCCGCCCGCGCGACTCAGCTGTACTCCTTCTCGAAGCGCTCCTCGAGCTCCTCCAGGGAGTGGTACTTCGTCTCGGGGACGAACTTGATGTAGAACAGCAGCGAGAACACGTTGATGATGCAGAACACCAGGTAGGTGCCCGCGCCACCGAGCTTGGCCATCATGATCGGGAAGACAATCGACACGAGCGCGTTGGCGATCCACAGCGCACCGACCGCGAGTCCCATGGCGGTGCCGCGGATCTTGCTGGGGAAGATCTCGGCCACGAGCACCCAGGTCACCGTTCCGGACTGCTTGGCGAAGACGAACAGGCAGACGATGACCAGCACGAGGATCGGGGCGAAGGCCGGGGCGCCGATGATGTCGCCGTCGGCGTTCTGGTAGGGCTGGATGAGGAAGAAGAACACCGCGGCCAGCAGCCCCAGGGAGATGACGATGCTGGTCTCCTGGTAGATACCCACGTGGCGACGGGCGAACTTCGTGACCAGCCACAAGCCCACGGCAGACCCGAGGAAGGAGATACCACCGGAGATGACGTTGAGCGAGATCGCGTCGGTCATCGGGAAGCCGGCGGCGGCGAGCACCTTGGGCGTGTAGTACATGGCGGTGTTGATACCCGTGAGCTGATCCGCCAGGCCCAGGATGATGCCGATGATGAGCAGGTGCCGCGTCCACTTGGTGCTCCAGATCTGGGACAGGCCCCACTTCTCCTGGCTGGCCTCCTTGCGCTGCACTTCGAGCATCTCGTCGATCTCGTCGGCAATGGGGCCATCCTTAGCCTCGTTGCGGACGCGCTTGAGGGAGCCGATGGCCTCGGGGATGCGCAGGTTGGCCACGTACCAGCGGGACGACTCCGGCATGAGGCGGATGCCGATCCACAGGGCGACGGCGGGGATGGAAGCCAGCACCAGCATGTAGCGCCAGGTGGTGCCGTTACCGGAGGAGACGACGACGTTGGCGAGGTTCTGCACGCTCTCCCAGCTGACGGTTTCACCGGCACGGGCGACGGTCTCGCCGGCGGAGTTGACGGCGTCGTTGGCGACCGTCACCTCCGGACCGCCGTGAACCTGCGCGAGGATCGCGTTCATCGAGTAGGCGAGGAACTGCCCAAAGACGATCATGAGCTGGTCCACGGCCACCAGGGTGCCACGGATGCGCTTGGGCGCGGTTTCACCGAGGAACACCGGGACCGTAGCCGAGGCGCCGCCGACGGCGAAGCCGAGAATGATCCGGAACAGGTACAGGATCCAGATGTTCGGTGAGAACGTGCAGCCGAGCGCACCGACGAGGAAGATGATCGCCAGCATGGTGATGTTGTGGCGACGACCATACTTATCGGAGAGCCTGCCACCAAGGGAGGCACCGAGCGCCGCTCCGATGCACAGCAGCCCGCCGATCCAGCCCTCTTCCGACGTCGTCAGCGCCAACCCGTCGGCGGTACGGGGCAGGTACATGTACGGCAGTGCACCCGCGATAACGCCGGTGTCGTAACCGAAGAGCAGCGAACCCAGGGTCGCCACCAGGGCAATGGCGCCGAGCGAGCGCTTCTTACCCGACGGCGGGGTCGTATCGACCAGCTCCTGGATCTTGTCGCGGCTGTAGTCGTTCGCCGCGAGGGGGGTTGTGGACATAGTGATCTCCTTGTAGGACCTGCCACCATCGGCAGGTGGGGGAAGCGCCGCGAAAAAGCCTGGGGGTGTCTCCCGCCGACGTGTCAGGGCAACGGAAGTGGAAGGGGCCGGTCGCCCCGCGGCGCACGGGGCGACCGGCCTAGGGATCAGGCGCCGAGCTCCTGGGTCAGGCGCTCGAGCGCGGCTTGGTTGTACTCATCGGCCCGCTCGTGCCAGCCGAAGATGCACACGGACACCACGCCGTCGAAGCCGACCTCGCGCAGCGTCGAGAAGACCTCGTCCCAGGGGACCTCGCCGTTGCCGATGGCGTTGTGCTGGTGGACGGTCACGTCCGCACCCGGCGGGTTGACGATGTACCGGTTGCCGTCGTTGATCCGGTGGTTGAAGCCGTCGGAGACGTGCACCTCCCTCAGCTTGCCGGCGTCCGCGGCCGTGCGGATCATCCGGGCGGCGTCGCCTGCGCCGTCGGACAGGTGGAAGGTGTGCGGGCAGCAGTACTCGTAGCCGACCCAGTCCTTGTCGATGCTGCGCACCAGCTCAAGGGCCCGGTCGTGCAGCTCGACGAAGTCGTAGGGGTGAGCCTCCATGTTGAGGCGAATGCCGTACTTCTCGAAATGCGGAATGAGCTCCTCCATGGACTTGTACCACTGCTGCTCGGAGCGGCTGGCCTGGTTGCGGTCGCCGGAGAACTCCGAGACGATGTCGCGCACGTCCAGGGCGTCGGCCAGCTCCAGCAGGCGCCGCCAGTTGCGCACCTGCGCCTGCCGCTCCATCTCGTCCGGTGAGGACCAGTTGAAGACGGGGTTGAGGGTGCGGACCTTGACGCCCGAGTCCTTCTCCGCCTGCTTAAGCTCGGCGATGAAGGCCCGGTCGGCCTTGGGATAGTGGTGCCAGAGGTGGAACTCGTTGTTCGGTGAGAGCTCCACGTACTTGAACCCGAGCTGCGCGGCCTTGTGCAGGGTGTCCGCAGTGGACATGCTCAAGTAGTACATGTTCGGGTCGAGGGCAATATCGACCATGGGGTCTCTCCTTTCCTGATCTAGTCGCTTGCGAATTCTGTGAGAGTCGGCCGTGGCCCGCAGCTCAGGCGTAGAAAGCGGGCTTGTCGATCATCGTCACCTTGACCTCGACACCGCCGTTGTCCAGGGACTCGAGGCCGGCGTCGACAACACTGGTGGCGGCGTAGCCGTCCCAGGACGTCGACCCGGTGTGCTCGTCGCGGGCGACGGCGTTGATCCAGGACTGGAACTCCGCGTTGAAAGCGGCCTGGAAGCGGTCGATGTGCGACTGGCACATGGCGTTGCGGTTGCCGTTGGCGTCGCGGATGTGGATCTTCTCCTGGTCGCCCAGACGCACCGCGCCGGTCTCCATGACGAGTTCGCACTCAATGGAGTAGGCCCACTGCAAGTTGACGTTGATCTCGTCGTCGATGAGCACGCCCGACTGGGTCTTGGCCTGGAGGACGAGCGGATCGGTGAGGTGCTCGAAACGGTGGCTGGTGGAGCGAGGAGTGTCCACGCGCACCGAAACGATCTCCTCGCCCAGGAGGAAGCGACAGATGTCGATCTCGTGGATAGCGGTGTCGTCAATCATGTTCCGGGTCGTGTAGTTCTCCGGAACGGAGGGGTTGCGGTGGCGGCAGTGGATGAGCATGGCGTAGCCGTGCTCGCCTGCGTCGAGGACGGACTTCATCTCGTTGTAGCCGGCGTCGAAGCGGCGCATGAAGCCAACGGTGACGAGCTTCTTGCCGGCCTTCTGCTCGGCCTCCATGATCTTGATGCAGTCCTCGGCGGTGGTAGCCAGCGGCTTCTCGCACAGGACGTACTTGCCGGCCTCGATGCACTTGATGACATCGGGGGCGTGGACCTTGCCGAAGGTGGCGATGACGACGGCGTCGACGTCGGGGTCGTTGATGAGCTCGTCGGAGCTGTCATAGGCCTTGGCCCCGTAGGGCTCGGCTGCGGAGACTGCGGCGTCGTGGTTGATGTCCGCCACGGCGACGATCTTGCCGCCGGACAGCTCGTTGGTGATGCGGGCGAGGTGGGCGCGGCCCATGCCGCCGGCGCCGATGAGACCAATGCGAACGGTCATGATTCTCTCTTCCTTGAGGGTGTTGTGGTGGTGGGTACAGATACGGATGCAGCGCGGGCGCGCTGCTCAGGCCAGACCCAGGCCGCAGGAGGCCAGGTACTTGCGCATGTTGATGGCGTTCTGCTTCGGGAAGGACGGCTCGCAGGGGTAGCAGTCCTGCTCGCAGATGCAGTAGATCGGCTTGTCCAGCTCGGCCAGCGCGTCAACGAAGGCGTGCATCTCGGGCAGGCCGGCGGGCGGACAGACCGAGGCGCCCTTGGTCACGGCCTCACCGAAGGGCCAGTCCTTCTCGTGGGCCTCCTTAGTGATCGCCTCGTCGAAGGCCTTGATGTGGACGTAGGTGATGCGCTCGGGGTACTTCTTGCACAGCTCGACCGGGTCGCCGCCGCCGTAGACGACGTGGCCGGAGTCGAGGCACAGGTTGACGTACGTGGGGTCGGTCGCGTCGAAGATGCGGGCGATCTCCTCCGGGGTTTCGATGTGGGAGTCGCCGTGCGGGTGGAGCACCATCTTCAGCCCGTACTCGTCGAGCAGCATCTGGCCCAGAGCGTTGGCGTGCTCAACGTAGAGCTTCCAGGCGTCGTCGGACAGGACACGGTCGTCGGTCCACTCCCAGGTCTTGTCGTCGCGGTAGAGCGGGGGCAGGTGCACGATGTACTCGGCGCCGACAGCGGCGTGGGTCTCGGCGATGGCGCGGAAGGTCTTGAGCGTGGTCTCCCAGGCCTCCGCCTTGTGCAGGATGCCCCAGCCGGTGCCGGCGACGACGCGCATGCCGTACTCGTCGCACCACTTCTGGAGCTCCTTGGGGTCGGTGGGGAAGTAGCCATAGGGACCGGTCTCGATCACCTCGAAGCCGGCCTCGGCCATCTCCTGCCAAGCCTGGCGGGGGGCCATCTGCTTGGGGTCATCGGGGAACCACACACCCCACTGGTCGGGGCACACGCCGATGGTGAGTTTGGAGTACTTCGGGTCGTTGGTGTTGACAGCCTTTGAGGCAGTTGACGTCATTGTCGCTCCTGAGAGTCGAGATTATTCTCCGAGCCGACGGCGGCGGCCAGCTCGGACGCCCGAATCGTTTCGGACGCTCCCCAGTGTAACGGTCACAGTCCCGATGCGCCAGAGTTTTGTGCTGACAAATTTTCGGCGCTGCGGGTGTCGCACGACTGCGAACCGCACAAATAGGGCGGCGCCCCCGCAGCTGGGGATACTGCGGGGGCGCCGTGGGACCGCGCCGGTCCTTTACTCCTCCCGCTGGAAGGACATGGTGGCGGCGTAGGTCTTCTCCGAAGGCCAGCGCGAGGTGACCGCCTTGGCCCGGGTGTAGAACTTGACGCCTTCCGGTCCGTGAATGTGGGTGTCGCCGAGCAGCGACTCCTTCCATCCACCGAAGGAGTAGTAAGCCACCGGGGTTGGAATCGGCACGTTGACGCCGACCATGCCCGCCTCGACGTCCAGCTGGAAACGACGCGCGACGCCGCCGTCGTTAGTGAAGATGGCCGCACCGTTGCCGTAGGGCGAGGCGTTGACAATCCTGATGGCCTCGTCGTAAGTGTCGGCGTGCACGATCGAGAGCACCGGCCCGAAGACCTCCTGCTGGTACAGCTCGGAGTCGAGCGGCACATTGTCCACGATGGTCGGGCCGAGGAAGTGGCCGTTCTCGTGGCCGGGGATGACCAGGCCGCGGCCATCCAGCACGACGTCGCCGCCCTTGGACTCGCCCTCATTGATCAGGCCAATGATGTTCTCCTTGGACTTGGCGTCGATAACGGGGCCCATCTCGACGCCCTCGTCCATGCCGTAGCCGACCTTGATCTTCTCGGCGTTCGCCTTGACGCGCTGAGCGAGGTCCGGACCGATCCCGCCCACGGCGACGACGACCGGCAGCGCCATGCAGCGCTCCCCGGCAGCACCGAAGGCAGCGGCCGAGATGTGCTGGGCAGCGAAGTCGAGGTCAGCGTCGGGCATGACGATGGCGTGGTTGTTCGCACCGCCGAGCGCCTGCACCCGCTTGCCGTGGGTGACGCCGGTGTCCTGAACAATATGCGCGACCGGGGTGGAGCCCACGAAGGAGATGGCGTTGATCCCCGGGTGCTCCAGCACCTTGGTCACCATCTTGCGGTTGCCGGCGACGACGTTGAACACGCCGTCGGGCAGGCCCGCCTCCTTGTACAGCTCGGCCGTCAACATGGCTGCCGACGGGGTCATCGACGCGGGCTTGAGAATGAAGGCGTTGCCGGTGGCGATGGCGACCGGGTGCATCCACATGGGCACCATGGCCGGGAAGTTGAACGGGCAGATGCCCGCCACGACGCCGACCGGCTGGCGCAGGGTGTGGATGTCGACACCGGTGGAGATGTCGAAGGAATACTCACCCTTAAGAGCGAGGTTGATCGCCGTAGCGAAGTCGAGGGTCTCCCGGCCACGTTGAATCTCACCAATGGCGTCAGAGTAGTTCTTGCCGTGCTCCGCCACGATGAGCCGGGCCATCTCGTCCTGGTGCTCCAGGACCAGATCGCGCATGCGGAACATGACCGCCGTGCGCTTGGCAAGCGAGTATTTAGCCCATTCCTTCTGCGCCCGGGTGGCTACCTCGACGGCGTAGTCGAGATCGGCGTCCGAGGCCTGCAGCAGCTCGGCCTCGATCTCACCAGTGCCGGGGTTCTCCACCGGGAAGCGGCCGATGGGGGTGCCCTCGTAGTGTTTGCCGTCGATCCAATGCGTAATGGTCCGCTTGGCGCCCGTTGTTTCTGGCGTGGTTTGTGTCATCACTGACTCCTTCTCGGGATTTCTCCCCGTAGCGTGTTGTACATCAACACGCGATACAACTTTTACATTCCCACTCTACAGGTAGTGGCGCTGCGGCTTGCGGTCCTCGATGTACTGCTCGTAGGCCTTCTGCGTCGACTCCAGGTTGGAGACACCGGAGACCGCGACATCCCACCAGGACGACGCTGGCGGGTTGGGGCCGTACAGGTCGGTCTCGATGTGGATCATGGCGGCCTCGTCCCCGGCGTGAGCCTGGGCGTAAGCCTCCTTGAACTCCTCGATGGTGGACACGCGGTAGACCTTCAGTCCCCAGGACTCTGCGTTCGCGGCGATGTCGACGCCGGCGATCTTGTTCTCATCCTGCAGGTGTCCGCCCTGACCGCGCTGACGGTACTTGGTGCCGAAGCGCTGGGAACCGCGGGACTCCGACAGGGCGCCGATGGAGGCGAAGCCGTAGTTCTGCAGCAGCACGTAGATGACCTTGATGCCCTCCTGGGCCACCGTGGCCAACTCCATGGGCAGCATCTGGTAGGTACCGTCGCCGACGATGGAGACGACCTCGCTCTCCGGGCGGGCGAGCTTGACGCCCATACCGGCAGGCACCTCATAACCCATGCAGGAGAAGGCGTACTCGACGTGGTACTGGACCGGAGTCCGGGCCTGCCAGAGGGCCTGCAGGTCACCGGGCATGGAGCCGGCGGCGTTGATCATGATGTCCTCGTCGCCCATGAGCTCGTTGAGCGCACCGAAGACCTCGGTCTGCGCCGGCAGCGGGCCGTGCCCCAGGTGGTAGCACTTGTCCGTGGCGGCGAACCAGGCCTCGCGCTCGCGGGTGATCTCCTCGGTGTAGGCGGCGTCCACGTGGTAGTCGGCCAGCGCCTCGGTGAGCGCAACGAGCGCCTCGCGGGCGTCGGCCACAACCATCTCGGCGCTCTCCTTGGCAGCGTCGAAGGGGGTGACGTTGACGTTGACGAACTTGACGTCGGGGTTCTTGAACTGGGTCTTGGAGGCGGTGGTGAAGTCGGAGTAGCGGGTGCCGACGCCGATGATGAGATCGGCCTTGTCCGCCAGGTGGTTGCCGGAGTCGCCACCGGTGGAGCCAACCCCGCCGACGGAGCAGGGGTGGTCGAAGTTGATGGCACCCTTGCCGGCCTGGGTGTCGGCGACGGGAATACCGGTGGCGGTGGCGAAGGCGCGCAGCTGCTCGGAGGCCTCGGAGTAGATTGCCCCACCGCCGGCGATGACCAGCGGCCGCTTGGCGGCGCGGATGAGCGCGACGGCGCGTTCCAGGGCGGCCGGCTCGGGCAGCGGGCGGCGCACGTGCCACACGCGCTTGCGGAAGAACTCAACCGGCCAGTCGTGGGCCTCGGCCTGGACGTCCTGCGGCATGGCGATGGTGACGGCACCGGTCTCGGCCGGGTCGGTGAGCACCCGCATGGCGTTGAGCAGCGAGGGGATGAGCTGCTCGGGACGGTTGATGCGGTCGAAGAATCGGGAAACGGGACGGAAGGCGTCGTTGACGGTGATGTCCAGCGTGGTGGGGTCCTCGAGCTGCTGCAGCACCGGGTCGGGCACGCGGGTGGCGAACTGGTCCGAGGGGAACAGCAGCACGGGCAGGCGGTTGGTGGTGGCCAGTGCGGCACCGGTGACCATGTTGAGCGAGCCCGGCCCAATGGAGGCGGTGCACATGTAGGTCTGCAGCCGGTTCTTGGTCTTGGCGAAGGCGGCGGCCGCGTGCACCTGCCCCTGCTCGTTGCGGGGCATGATGTAGGGCATGGGCTCTTCGCCCTCGAGCGGAGCGACCTCGTTCTGGAGGAGCGCCTGGCCGATGCCGGCGACGTTGCCGTGGCCGAAGATGCCGAAGGCGCCGGCGATGAGGCGCTGCTCGACGCCGTCGCGCTCGGAGTACTGGTTGGACAGGAACCGGATGGTGGCCTGGGCGACGGTGAGGCGAATGGTGCCCGCGTAGGCTTCGTTGCTCATGTGTGTGATTCTTTCCTGTTGGTTCGGGTGGGCGGCTGGCCCGGGTCGGTGGATGGGGTCGTGGTTGAGCGACTCAGTGAGTCATGGGCAGGCGGGGGTCGACTTCCTGGTCCTCCCAGGTGCCGCGGATCCAGTGGTGAGCCGGATCGTCGGGGGCAAGCCAGACGAGGTCCTCGGCCGGTCCGGCCATGACGTTGAGGTAGTACATGTCGTATCCGGGGGCGGCTACGCAGGGGCCGTGGTAACCGTAGGGCACCAGAGCGACGTCACCCTGGCGCACCTCGGTGCACAGGTCGATGGGACGCTCCGGGCTGGAGGCATAGGTGCGGTGCAGCCCGAATCCGGGGGTGCCGTCCGGGGCGGTGCGGATCTCGAAGTAGTAGATCTCCTCCAACTCGCGCTCGTCCTCGGAGGCGACGTCGTGCTTGTGCGCAGGGTAGGAGGACCAGTTGCCGCCGGGGGTGAGCACCTCGCAGCACAGCAGGTGCGAGGTCTCAACCCCGTTGTTGAGGGCGTAGTTGTTGACCTGCCGGGAGCAGTCCCCCGCACCGCGCAGGTCGGTGCGCACCTGGTCACGGCCGTAGTAGGCGACCGGCAGGTCGCGGGTGGCCACGGCCGCGGGCAGGGCGAAGCGCCCGGGGGCGGCGCCGTGCGAGGTGAGCGTGAAGGTCTTACCGCGCGGCACATACAGGTAGTCGGTGACTTCCTCGAAGACTCCGCTGCGGCCGGCGAGTTGGTAGGACTGCCCGTCGACCAGGACCGTGGCCGATCCTTCCAAGGGCAGCACGATGAGCTCGCTCTCGCCGGTCTCCAGCGTGGTGGAGCGTTCGGGGGCCAGCACGCACACGCGCAGGCCCGAGTAGGTCCAGCCGGCGCGGGCGGGCGTGACATCGACGGTCAGTGTGTCGTGTCCGCTGGAACCCGCGGGCACGTAGATGTCGGAGACGTCGGGGTGGGTGGAGGCATTCATGAGAGCAGTCCTACGGTGTTGTCGACGGCGGCGGCGACGTCGTCGTCAGGGGGGAAGAGAAGGGACCGGCCGATGACCAGGCCCTTGACGGTAGGCAGGGCGAGCGCCCTGGCCCAGGACTCCCGGGCCGCGTCGGCATCCGAGGAGACGGCCCCACCCAGGATCAGGGCGGGGAGTGTGGAGGCCTCCATGACGCGCTCCATGTCATCCACCGCGGGCAGCTTGAGCCACGTGTAGGCGGAGGTGCGTCCAAGGCCGGAGGCAATGGCCATAGAAGTCATGACGGCGTCGGGGCTGAGGTCGTTGACCACCCGACCGGACTCCCAGCGGGAGATGAAGGGCTCGACCATGGCCATGACACCGCGCTCCGCCAGGGCGTCGATGGCGGCGGCGCAGGCCGCAATGGTGCTGGCGGTGGCGGGGTCGGAGTAGTTGACGCGCAGCAGCATCTTGCCGCCGTCCAGACCCGCATTGACGACGCCGGCGGCGTCGTAGCCGGTGAAGCGGTCGTCCATCTCAAAGGACGCGCCGGCCAGGCCGCCGCGGTTCATGGAACCGTAGACGAGCTTGCCATCCAGGGCGCCCAGCAGTGCCAGGTCCTCGATGAGGTCGGCGGTGCCGAGGAAGCCATTGACGCCGGGCCGGGACAGGGCGGTGACGCAGCGGGCCAGCACCTCCTCGCGCGAGGCCATGGCCATGGGATCCGCGCCGGCGGCGAGCGCTCCACGGGCGGGGTGGTCGCAAGCGATGATCATGAGCTTGCCGTCGCCGTCGGGCAGGGTGCCGCGGGGACGATCGGCCAATACCTGGGCGATGCGCTCGGGGGTGCGGGTCCGAATCTCAACGATGCGGTCGGTCAAGGGGGTGGAAGATGTGTGAGACATGATGGCGCCTTCCTCACAGGTCCTGCAGCGTAGGAACGAGGTCACGGTGGGTGCGCATAAGCGCCAGCAGCTCCGGCTCGGCGGGCATAGCGGTGGAGCACTCCAGCCGGGAGGAGACGATCGCTCCTGCGGTGGAGGCGGCGAAGATGGTCTTCTCCAGCGACCAGCCGGACAGCAGGCCGTGGCAGACGGCGCCGCCAAAGGCGTCGCCGGCGCCCAGGCCGTTCTTCGTGGTCACCGGAGTCACCGGGATCTCCACACGCTCATCGCGGGTCTTGGCCAGGGTCCCCTCCAGCCCCTGCTTGACGATGGCCAGTTCGACGCCGGCTTCCAGGAGGGCGTCAGCGGCCTTGTCGGGGTTGGTCTCGCCGACGGCGACCCGGCACTCTTCCCGGTTGCCAATGGCGACGGTGACCTTGGGCAGGACGGCGGCCACCTCGCGGTGTGCCGTGGCCTCGTCCTCCCAGAACATGGCACGGTAGTCGAGGTCGATGATGGTGTGTTCCTTGCGCTCGCGCAGGTCCAGGGCGGCGTGGTGCGCACTGCGTGAGGGCTCCTTGCTCAGGCCCGTGGCGGAAATCCAGAAGATCGCGGCGTCGCGAACGGCGTCGCCGGGGATGTCCGTCTCGGTCAATTCCAGGTCGGGGGCGGAGGGCTCGCGGTAGAAGTACAGGGGGAAGTTGTCCGGCGGGAAGATCTCACAGAAGGTGACCGGGGTGTTGAAGTCGGACTTGGTGACGACGTAGTCGTCGTACACACCGAGCCGACGCATCTCCGAGCACACGAAGCGGCCGAAGGGGTCGTCGCCGACTCCGGTGATGACGGCCGAGCGGTGCCGGTAGCGGGCGGCGGCCACAGCGACGTTAGTGGGGCTGCCGCCCAGGAACTTGCCGAAACTCTCCACTTCCTCCAGGCCGACGCCGACCTGAAGCGGGTAGATGTCGATTCCGCAGCGTCCGATGGTGAGAACATCGAGTGGTGGCGTGCTCGACGGAGCAGTCATGGTGGTCTCCCTTTCCACGTCTTTGGGGCGGGGCGCGCAGGCTGGCGCCCGTGGGGCCCGATGCGAGAAGCGTGCCTCACAAGTCGCGTGCCCGTCAAGGGGTTTGTCCGAACAAATTCGCAGGCGTGTCGGAGAGGCCCGCCCCACGACACGCTCCCCCAACCGCCACAAGCGACCCGCTTGTCCGCGAACAAGTGCCGAAGTTGAGCCGAATTAGTCCTTCCATATCCGTATTGACGCCGTACTATAGGTTCACCGACAACCCTTTCAGAGAGCTTTCATGCCGGATACGCCCTTCCAGCCCGAGATCACCATCGACCGTTCCAGCGATCGTCCGCTTTACGCCCAGATAGCGGACTCGCTAGCGGCGCTCATTCTCGACGGACCACTGCCTCCAGGAACCCGCATTGAGGATGAGGTCTCCATGGCCAAGCGCCTGGAAGTGTCCCGCCCCACCGCCCGGCAGGCCCTCCAGAGTCTGGCCGATCGCGGCCTCATCTCCCGCCGTCGGGGCGCCGGCACTATCGTCGCCTCCCCGCATGTGCGCCGCCCGATGGAGCTTTCGAGCCTGTTGTCCGACCTGACCGCCGCAGGCCATCAGGTCGAGACCAAGCTCGTGGAATACGAGACCCGTCCGGCCAGCGAGGAAGAGGCCGCACAGCTGGAGGTTGATCCCGGCACCGAGATCACCCGCCTGCGCCGACTGCGCAGCGCCGACGGCGAGCCGATCGCACTCATGGACAACCTCATCCCGGCCTCGATCGCACCTTCCCGCGAAGAGTTGGAGCAGTCGGGCCTATACGACCTCCTGCGCACGCGCGGAATCATCCCGGCCACCGCCAAGCAGGTCATCGGTGCGCGCAACGCCACCGCCAAGGAGGCGGAGGCCCTGGGCGAAAAGCGCCGTGCCGCACTGCTCACCGCCAAGCGCACCACCTACGACGCCACCGGACGCGTCATCGAGTACGGCGACCACATCTACCGCGCCTCGCGCTACTCCTTCGAAACCTCCCTGTTCACCGGCTGAGCGCACACGGCCCGCCACCCGGTTCGCCGTCGTCGCCGCATGACCGGCGCCCAGGGGTACCGCAACGACGTCGCCGCCCCTTCAAGCCGCCCACATCCGGCAGCGAACCGAGCCGACGAACAAATTTGTCCATACAAACCCTTGACACTGCCGACGTGACCGGCTTGAATTGGGGTGCACCGGGCCACACTGCCGATGACGCCGATGGCCCACCCATCACCCAGGAGCACGCCGATGAGCATTGAATACACCCCCGGGCCCCTTCTCGAGGCCTCTCGCACCACCCCGACCGTTCTGTGGAATGACTCGGCCGACCCCGACGAGCTGCGCCAGTCGATCTCCTTCGGCGGCGTAGGCGCCACGTGCAACCCGACCATCGCCTACACCTGCATCAACCAGAAGAAGGAGCGCTGGCTGCCCCGTATCGCGGAGCTCGCCGAGGAGATGCCCGAGGCCAGCGAGTCCGAGATCGGATGGCAGGTGGTGCGCGAGCTGAGCATCGACGCCGCCAAGCTGCTGGAGCCGATCTTCGAGGAGCACAAGGGCCGCAACGGCCGTCTGTCAATGCAGACCGACCCGCGCCTGGCCCGCAACGCCAAGGCCCTGGCCGACCAGGCCGAGGAGTTCTCGAAGCTCGCCAAGAACATCATCGTCAAGATCCCTGCCACCGCGACCGGCGTCAAGGCCATCGAGGACGCCACCTACCGCGGCGTCTCGGTCAACGTGACGGTTTCCTTCTCCGTCCCGCAGGCCGTCGCCACCGGTGAGGCCATCGAGCGCGGCCTCAAGCGCCGCGAGGCCGAGGGCAAGGACGTCTCCACCATGGGTCCGGTCGTCACCCTCATGGGCGGACGCCTGGACGACTGGCTCAAGATCGTCGCCAAGCGGGACAACCTGTTCATCGATCCGGGCCACCTGGAGTGGGCCGGCGTGGCCGCCCTCAAGCGCGCCTACCAGGAGTTCCAGTCTCGCGGCCTGCGCGCCCGCGTGCTATCCGCCGCCTTCCGCAACGTCATGCACTGGTCCGAGCTGGTCGGTGGCGACCTGGTGGTTTCCCCGCCGTTCAAGTGGCAGCAGCTCATCAACAACTCCGGCTACAAGGTCGAACCCCGCATCGACGTCCCCGTGGCCCCGGAGATCATGGAGACCCTGCTGTCCATCCCTGAGTTCGTCCGCGCCTACGAGCCTGACGGCATGACCCCGGAGGAGTTCGACTCCTACGGCGCCACCCGCCGCACGCTGCGCGGGTTCCTCCAGGCCGACGCCGACCTGGACGCCCTGGTGCGCGACGTCATCATGCCCCAGCCGTAATCCACCTGCAGTCCCGGGTGGTTCCGTTCACCGCGGAGCCACCCGGGACGTTTTACTTCTCCCCACCACTCGTCACAAGGGCGTAGTGCGACCGTTGCTAACGCGCGCTAGCATTGTGGCTGTATCCGCACCTACGACCAAGGAAGCTCTCAGATGCTCAATATCGCCATCATCGGCGCCGGCCGCATCGGCCACGTCCACGCCAGCACCGTCGCCGCTCATCCGCAGGCTCGACTCGCACTCGTGTGCGATCCGTTCGGCGACGCCGCCGAGAAGCTGGCTGCCCAGTACGGGGCCCGCTCATGCAAGGACGCCGACGACGTCTTCGCCGATCCCGAGGTGGACGCCGTCGTCGTCGGCTCACCGACGCCGCTGCACATCCCCCACCTGCTGGCAGCCGCCAAGGCCGGCAAGGCGGTCCTGTGCGAGAAACCGATCGCGCTGGACATGGCCGACGTCGAGGCCGCCCGGGCCGAGCTGGATGCCATCACCACCCCGGTCATGTTCGGCTTCAACCGTCGCTTCGACCCTTCTTTCGCCGCAGTGCACGCCGCCGTCGACGCGGGCAAGATCGGCGCGCTGGAGCAGCTGACTATCATCTCCCGTGACCCGGCTGCGCCGCCGGCGGAGTACATCAAGGTCTCCGGCGGCATCTTCCGGGACATGACCATCCACGACTTCGACACCGCCCGCTTCTTCCTGGGTGACATCGTCGAGGTGCACGCCGTCGGCCAGCACCTGGACCCCGCCATTGCGGAGACCGGCGACTTCGACGCCGCCGTCATCACCCTCAAGGCGGCCAGCGGCGCCGTGGCGACGATTATCAACAACCGTCATTGCGCCTCGGGCTACGACCAGCGCCTGGAGGCCTCCGGCCGAGACGGCGCTCTGTTCGCCGAGAACGTTCGCGCCCACACCGTGCGCCTGTCCAACGCCGAGGTCACCGACGCCCAGGAGCCCTACCTGGACTTCTTCCTCGAGCGTTACGCCGACGCCTACCGCCTGGAGCTGTCCGCCTTCATTGATGCGGTCGAGGCGGGAACCACTCCCCCGACCGGCATCGCCGACGCCGTCGCCGCGCTGCGACTGGCCGAGGCCGCCACCGAGTCCGCGCGCACGGGCGCCCCGGTCAAGGTGGCCTGAGCCCGTCCGCGGGTCGGGTGTCTGCCAACCCCGGGGCTCGGGGCGCGTTCCACCCCGCGCCCCGGGTTTGTAGATGAGAGACCCGGCCGGCGCCCTACGGCAACTCCTTCGCATGGGCTCGTCCGCAGTCGGCACGGGCCCGGCCCGTGTGCGACGGTTCGTACCTTTCGACGACGGTTCGGCACTTGGCACCAACGTTTCGGCATTTGCCGTGACGGTTCGGCAGCCGGGGTGCCGAACCGTCGGCCTACGTACCGAAGCGTCCACCCGAAGGTACGAACCGTCAGCCCGTGTGCCGAACCGTCAGCACCTCAGCGGCGCCCACCGACTCGGACGGCCACGCGGCCCCGAGCCGACGACGCTTGGAGGCGGATCGCATGCCCTCTCCGCGCCCCACCGTCACTTGTGCCGGTTTCGGCATGTTATTAGTGCCGGTTTCGGCATGTTATTAGTGCCGGTTTCGGTGAGGGAGGGCGGGTTGAGGCACGGCGCTGTTGATTCGCGTGGCGCCGTTGACTCGCGCACTACCAGCTCGGGGGTGACCAGATACGCCCAGCCGCCCTGCGGGCGGGGCTCCCGGATGACGCCCTTGGGAAGCGGCGGCAGTTCCTCCGCCGCATGGTCAGCGGGCTCCGGATGCACCTGGGCAAGGAGTGTGCGCACCGCAACCTCGGCGATAAGCGCCGCGTCTTGATGCACCGTGGTCAGGCTGAAGGCGGTGGACGCGGTAACGGGGATACCGTCGTAGCCGCATACGGCGACCTGCTGCGGCACGGCGATGCCCCGCCGCCGCAGCTCCATCAGCGCCCCCACCGCGGCGTGGTCGTTGAAGCACATGAGCGCCTCGGGCAGAGACTCCTCCTGAGCCAGTAGAGCAGCGGCGCCGGCACCGGCATCCTCGTCGGCGCCTCCCGGCACCACTCGCATGACATCGGCCAGCCCATGCGCCTCCATGGCCGCGCGGTATGCCGCAGTCCGCGCCGCAGCAGCGGACTCCGCACCGCCGTCGGCGTAGACGATCCGGTGCCTGCCGGTGGCGACGAGGTGGTCGACCAATGCGGTGATGCCGACATCATCACGCGAGCGCACCTCATCGATCCCCTCCATCGCGGTGGCGCGACACACGGCCACGGTCCTGACCTCGTCCTTGACCGAGGCGAGCGTTTCCTCGGGAATCGCGGTGTCCACGAGGACCAGCCCCTCGCAGCGATCCGCGAGCAGCGTGTGCAGTCCCGCCGCCCCGTCGCGGTGAGGGGTGACGGCAGAGAGGGTGAGAGAGTGGTCAAGGTCTGCGCAGGCGCGATACAGACCGTCAATGATGAGTCCTTGGAAGGCCTGGCCGACGGCGAAGCTGGCGCCAATAAGTCCGGAGTGGGTGCGCCGCAGCAAACGTGCCCGCCAGTCGGCCTTGTATCCCAGTTCCCGGGCTGTCCGGAGGATCTCCTCACGCGTTTCGCTGGCCACGCCCGGAGCGCCATTGAGCGCGGCAGACACCGTGGATACCGACCGCCCGCAGCGGGCGGCGACCATGGCGATGGTGACGCGTGAGGTGCGGCCTCGGGACATGGCGGTTCCTCTCTTACTTCGTTCGCGTTCGGACCAGCGGCCGTCGTCAGGCCGGCGCCGACGACGCGGATGGGCATTCTATGAGCCTCACAGAAGATGTCGGTACATATT
>NZ_JAWDJJ010000260.1:0-8769 GCF_032465695.1 Actinomyces sp. MRS3W | reverse complement strand
GACTACACCTGGCGCGTGCGCGTGTGGACGCCCGCACCGGCCGAGGCGACCGGGGCGAGCGGCACCACGACGCCGGGAGCGCCGTCGCCCTGGGCGGTTTCCGCCTTCTCCACCTCGCTGCTGACAAAGGGCGACGTCGTCACCAACTGGGTGGAGCCCACCCAGACTCCCGTGGAACTAGAACCCGAGGCCTCCTTCGACACCCTGTTCGCCCCGCAGGAGCCGGTGCCCGCCGGAGAGAAGCTGCACCCGGTCAAGCTCGTACGCCAGGACCTGCCCCTCTCCGACGCCGCGGCCGCCCCCATCACCCGGGCGCGCCTGTACACCAGCGCCCAGGGAGTCATCGAGGTGAGTATTGACAGCCGGCCGGTCGGCGACACCGTGCTGGCGCCGGGTTGGACCAGCTACCACACCTACACCGAGTTCGACGTCCACGACGTCACCGCCCTCCTCACCGACCCGGCGGGCAGCCCCCGACGTCACACCCTGGGCCTGGCGCTGGGCGACGGCTGGTTCGCGGGCCGGACCACCATCACCGGGGAGTCCGGCCAGTACGGGAGGATGCTGCGCGGCTGGTGGCAGCTATCGATCACCCGCGCCGACGGCGCCCACGAGACCTGGGGACCGGATGACACCGCCCGCTCTTGCGAGTCCGGGCCGCTGCGCTACAGCGACATCATGATCGGGGAGAAGCGCGACGACCGCCTAGCGGCGGCGATCGCCGGCTGGGACGTCCCCGGTTTCGACGCCGCCGCCTGGGACCCGGTGCGCCTCATCCCCCACGCCGATCTGGACCCGGCCACCGCCCTGGAGCCCTTCCGGGGTGAGCCGGTGCGGCGTCTGGCGGAGCTGCCCGCCACCCGGGTCATCACCACCCCGGCCGGGGAGACGGTGGTGGACTTCGGGCAGGTGATCGCCGGGCGGGTGCGGTTGCGCGCCGTCGGCCCGGCCGGAACCGAGATCGTCCTGGAGCACTCCGAGCACCTGGCCGCCGACGGCACCTTCTTCTCCAACGTGCAGGGCCCCAATAAGGATCAGCGCGACACCTGGATCCTGGCGGGCACCGGCACCGCGGCGGCGCCGGAGGTCTACGAGCCGACCTTCACCTTCCACGGCTTCCGCTACGCCCGGGTCACCGGCTACCCCGGCAAGCTGCGGGCCGAGGATGCGACCGCCATCGTCGTCGGCTCCGACCTGGAGACGGCCGGGGACTTCGCCTGCTCCGACGCGCGCCTGACCCAGCTGCACGCCAACACCGTGTGGAGCCAGCGCGCCAACTTCCTATCCATCCCCACCGACTGCCCCCAACGCGAGCGCGTCGGGTGGACCGGCGACATTCAGGTCTTCGCCCCCGCCGCCACCAATAACGCCGAGGTGCACAGCTTCTTGGCGCGCTGGCTGCGCAATGTGCGCGCCGACCAGCTGGACGACGGCCGCGTGGTCATCATCTCCCCCTTCGCGCCGCGCCAGGCCGCCATGGAGGGACAGGGCGGCATCGGCGGGGTGACGGTCGCCGCCGGCTGGGGAGATGCGATCATCCGCGTGCCGCTGGCGCTGTGGGAGCGTTACGGCGACGTCGACACTCTGCGCGCCAACTACGCCGCCATGCAGGCGTGGGTGGGGATGCAGTCCCACCAGGCGGCCACCGAGCTGCCGCCACGGCTGCGCTGCGGGGACTGGGAGGACACCGAGCGCACGGTCGGCTGGGAGGCGCTCGATGATGAGGCCGCCGCCCGGCAGCGACTGCTGTGGAACTCCCGGATGCACTTCGGTGATTGGTTGGCACCGTCGACCCTGGCCTCCGGCGCACCCGACGCGATCATGACCGCCCCGCACCTGACCAGTGAATTCGTCGGCTCCGCCTTCCACGCCGAGGCACTGCGGACCCTCGCCCGGGTGGCGCAGGTCCTCGGGCACGACGACGACGCTGCCGCCTACCTGCGCCGCTGGGAGGAGGTGCGGGCGGCGGTGGCCGCGGAGTACATCGGCGCCGACGGCACCATGGAGCCGGATCTGCAGGGCATGTACGTGTTGGCGCTCGCCTTCGACATCGCCACCGGCACCCAGCGTGAGGCGGTGGCGAACCACCTGGTGCGGCTCGTGCGCGAGGCCGGCGACCACCTGGACACGGGTTTCCTGTCGGTGCCCTTCCTGCTGGATGTACTGGTGGACGCCGGCCATGCGGATGTGGCGTGGTCGGTGCTTATGCAGGACACGGCGCCGTCTTGGCTGTATGAGGTCGAGGAGGGGGCCACCACCATTTGGGAGTCCTGGTTCGCCGTCGCTCCCGACGGGACGGTGGGGGCCATGAGTTTCAACCACTACGCCTTCGGCTGCGTGGACGACTGGTTGTTCCGCCGCCTGGGTGGGATCGACCCGGCACAGCCCGGCTACCGGCGGGTGCGCGTGGCTCCGCTCACCGATGGGCCGGTGTCATGGGCGCGGGCTCACCGCGATACGCCCTACGGGCGCGTGTCCGTGGCCTGGGAGCGCAGCGATGCCGAGCACGGGGGCGCAGGTGCGGGCTCCGACGCTTCCGACGCTGGCGCCGCGGACAGTGTCTCGAGTGGGCAGCCCCACGTGCGCTACGAGATCACCCTGCCGGCTGGCGTCACCGGGGAGCTGGTGGCCTGCGACGGCAGCGTGCACGAGCTGCCCAGCGGGGACACGCCCCTGACCATCTGACCGGGCCGCTAGCGGCGTGGGCAAGCTCCGCGGTTGGTCCCCCGCCCCGCGCCTGTTGCGCGGCGCGCACACGCGTTTCAGGATCTTGCAGCAAGCATGACAGAGTACACATTCCCAGGGCTGGAACCGGGGCAGACCGCTCGGTATATTTCTTGGCGCCGGCAGGGAACAGCCCCGCCGGTGCCCGACCGGAGAAGCCGGACGGGGTCAACTCAACCGAAAGGAACCGACATGTTCTTCGACATCGATCTGGCCGTCCGTGCCGCTGCCGCCCGTGAGCGTGAGCTCGAGCGCGCCATTGCCGCCGAGAACGAGCAGCGCTGAACCAGCCGCTGCACCAACGGTGACCGCCTGAGGCGGACCACCACGCGGGCGCTCCCGCGACGACCATAAGGTCACGGAACACCGGGGCGAGGACGACGAAGTCCTCGCCCTTCTTGCTGTCCGCACACACCGCCGTCTCCCCTCACCGAAACCGGCACTAATGACATGCCGAAACCGGCACTTGTAACGCACCGAAACCGAGCGAAGTTGCTCAGGGATCACTGCCCTCACATGCTTGCCCCTCATTCCTGCCGCAAGCGGCGCCGCCGAACCCGATTTCCAGGCTCGACGGCGCCGCTCGGTACGCCCCGACGGTGATTATTCGCCGAGCACTGCCCCGTTGGTCTGGGCGATCTCGCCGAGTACGTACGCGCTGGGCTTGGGCGTGCGCACCTGGGTGTCGCGGTCGACGGCGATGATGCCGAACTTGGGCCCGTAGCCGAATACCCACTCGAAGTTGTCCATGGCGGACCAGCACATGTAGCCGCGCACGTCCACGCCGTCGACAATGGCCTTGCCGACCTCGGCGATGGCGGTGCGCAGGAAGTCGACCCGCTGGGTGTCATCCTCGGTGTTGAGGCCATTCTCGGTGACGATAATCGGCACCTTGATCGTGTCCCACGCCTCGCGGACGACGGCGCCAATGGCCCAGGGCCAGATCTCCTCCCCGCCCTGGTTGACTACGGCGCCCTCGGCCGGCGGTACCGGCCCGTCGGGGCCGAGCACGGTGCGGTTGTAGGTCTGCATGCCGACGAAGTCGTCGCCCTCGCTGACCCGCAGGTAACGCAGGTTGTTCTCCTCGGTCAGGTGAGCGACCCGCTCCTCGCCGCCGGGGGCGGCGTGGAAATCGGTGTTGGCCAGGGTCCAGCCGACCTGCATGGAGGGCTTGACCGCCTTGATGGCCTCGACGGCTGCCTTGTGCGCGGCGCACTTGATCTCGAAGGCCTCCTGGGTGGCCGACAACTGGAAGCCGGCGACCTTGTCCGCCGTCGTCCCTAGGGCGCGGGCGGCGCCCTCCCAGGTGGGGTTGCCCAGGCGTTGCGCGGGCTCGCGCTCGCACATGCCCATCTCACCGAGCAGGATGGCGAGGTTGGGCTCGTTCATGGTGCAGGCGATGTCGAACAGGTCGCCGAGCTCCTCGGTGACTCGCCGACAGTAGCGAGCGAACAGCGCCGGGGTATCGGCATCCTCCCAGCCGCCGCGGGCGATGAGCCACTGGGGGGAGGTGAAGTGGTGGTAGGTGACCAGCGGGGTGAGTCCGTGCTCGTGGCAGGCACGCAGCATGTCGCGGTAGTGCGCGATGGCGACGGCGGAGAACTCGCCCTCGGCCGGCTCAATCCGGCTCCACTCCAGGGAGAAGCGGTAGGAGTTGAGCCCCAGGGAGGCGAGCAGGGCGATGTCCTCGCGGTAGCGGGTGTAGTGGTCGCAGGCGTCTCCGGAGGACTCGGCGTACATGGAGTTCGGGACGTGCTCGTACAGCCAGACGTCATTGTTAACGTTGCCACCCTCGACTTGATGGGAGGCGGTGGCGGTACCCCAGAGGAACCCGTCGGGGAAGGGCGTGGGGCGGGTGGGCGCGGCGGAGGTCGCCGTGGATGCAGGGATGGTCATAGTGCGATGGTCTCCTGTTGCTGTCTCGGTACGTCGCCGGTTCAACGGCGGCGCGAGGCCTGAGTGGATGAAGCGGGCCAGGGCGGTCGGCTGGGACACCGACCGCCGTCGTCGGCCCGATTACTTGACGCCCTTGATGAGGGGCATGAGCAGCGCGCCGATGAAGCAGAACACTGCGGCAATGCCCCACAGCAGCGGGTAGTTGTCGTCGTGCGCTCCGAGGATGGTCGGCGCGAGCGCGGGCACGATGACCGTGGGAAGGTTGAGGGCCAGACCGAAGACGGCCATGTCCTTGCCGGCGTCAGCCTCGGAGGGAAGCACCTGTGAGCACAGGGCGAGGTCGACCGTCAGGTACATGGCCTGCCCCATGGCGAAGATGATCCAGGCGATAGTGAAGACCGTGAAGGACGACGACGTCCCGGCCAGAACCAGGGCGCCCGCCATGACCACGGCGGCGAGCGCAACGAAGGGCCTGCGCACGCCGAGCTTGTCCGAGATCCAGCCGGAGCAGGTGAAGAAGATGATCGACACCGGCGCGCTCATGAGCGACAGTCGTCCGGCGAGGGTTCCGGCGTGAGCCGGGTCATTGCCCAAGCCGATGACCAGGTAGAGCACGAAGAAGTTGAGGAAGGCGGTCATGGCGATGCCGGCGAGGAAACGCGCCAGCCACACCCAGCCGAAGTTGGGGTGCTTGAGCGGGTTGACGAAGAAGTGCCGGAACATGGACAGGATGTTGCCCTGCGGGACCTCCTCCTTGGTGTGCACCGGGTCCTTGTAGAGCACGAGCAGCGGAATGATGCAGAAGATGGCCAGCAGCGGCGGCACACACATGAGCAGCACGGTGTTACCGACGAGCGCAGAGCAGATGTAGGCGCCGGCGGAGGTGGCCAGGGCTCCACACATGCCCATGAAGCCCATGACGCGCCCGCGCATATTGGCGGGAATGCCCTCAACCGGGATGACCGAGTAGGCGTTGAAGCCGGCCTGGGCGAAGGCAATGCCGACGACGTAGGCGACGATGATGAGGGTTCGGTTGGTCGTGACGCCGATCAGGTAGAACGAGACGGTGGCGATGAGGTAGCCGGCGACGATCCAGGGCTTGCGCCGTCCCCAGCGGCTGGTGGTGCGGTCGGAGAGCGAGCCCACCAGCGGGATGACGAAGAGCATGAGCAGGGCCGAAATCGACGTGGCCCGGGAGTAGGTGGTGGTGGCCGAGGCCTCATCCAGCAGGGTCAGCCGCAGCTGGAGGGCGGTACCCATCGTCATCATCATGATGTAGCCGCCGATGGCGCCGATCAACACCAGCGCGACGGTGCGCGACGGCTTGCCGAATTTGCGGGTGATGCGCTGGACTTCTTCTTCCTCCGCAGTCATGGCCGCGGACTCGGCAGAATCCGCGTGGCCTGCGGACCACTGGGGACCGTCCGCCTCGACGACGGCTGACGGGGCGGCATAGGAATCGTCGGCATTGTCATGCCGAGCGGTGGGTGGGGTGCTCATCAATCGTCCTTGATATGAGGCCGGCTGCAATGCCGGCGGTGGCGCGCTCACGGCTGCCCGCGGCGCCTAGCACGATGACTATAACCCAACTTGTTCCACTTTGGTCAAGATCCAAATCACTTCCAACTCGGTCAATCTGCACCTGAGTACATGCTCACAGTCACCGAGCTGCACACGGGGGTTCTCAAGCTCGCCAGCCGACTAGGCTTACTTCTCGGAGCGGGACGCCGTCTCCGTATCAGCAGAAATGAGGAGAGTCGTGCCCACCCGAGACGCCGTGGCGCCACCCGATGGCCGCACCCGCTACGCCAACGGGGAACGGCGTCGCGCTGCGATCGTCGACGCCGCCATGGAGGTGTTCGCCGAGCAGGGCTACAACAACCTGTCGTTGCGGCAGATCGCCGACGCCGTCGGCGTGAGCCACACGCTGCTGCGCCATCACTTCGGAAACAAGGAGACCCTGCTTCAAGCCGTACTGACCCGACGCGAAGAAGCCGAGTCCACCTGGCGCGCCGAGCTCTTCGCCGAGCACGGGCTACTGGACGCCCTCCCCCTCATCATGGCCCACAACGCCACCATTCCCGGCCTCATCCAACTCGATACTGTCATGCGCGCCGAAGCCATCAATCCCGACCACCCCGCACATGACTACATCGTGGGGCTGGCGGAGCGTTTTCGGACAGCCGTGCGCACCGACCTGGAGAGTGAGCGCGAGGCGGGCTACCTGCGCGAGGACGTTGACCTCGACCTGACGGCCACGCAGATCGCCGCGCTCATCGAAGGCGTCCAGGCCGAATGGCTACTCGACCGCAGCGTGGACATGGCCGCTACCGTCGGCGACTTCGCCCGCCGTCTGCGCAAAGCTCCGACGATCGATTCCTGAAGGAGCCTGGTCGCCCCTGTCGGACAGGCGGGCGCGGCCGCCGGATGCCGGCGCGAAACGCAGACTCCTCGCGGCTCCCTAGCGGACGGCGAAACGAGCCCCGACACCAGAACCGGGACGAGACCTGGCAGCTGCGCATAGGCCGAGCGTCGAGCACGTCGCCCGACGACCAAGGTGGTCGGCATAGCCACAACCGAGCACGCGGGGTGGCCCGTGAGCGTGCGGGTGGTCCTCCATCACGCGGGCCGGCCCGCGAGAACGTCGGCCCGCCGTCGAGCACGCGCCCCGGGGGCGCCCGTGCTGTCTTCTCACTTTGGGAGGGTTTGAGTCTCATGGCTTCTGACGTTCCCGGTGGGTGCGTCTTCTCGTGTGGCGGCCGTTTCCGCCGAGGACGGGCACTAAGGGCCTCGCGGAAGCTGGCGCAGGTCGCCTCAAAGCAGGTGGGTGGTAGGCGCTAACCGCCTTGAGGCCGGTGGTGGTGGGTGCTAGCCACCTTGGTGTCAGCGGCGGTGGTGGGTGGTGGCCGTCTTAAGGTCGGTGGGCGGTGGGCGGTGGCAAAAGTGTCCATTGGTCGAAACTTTTGAGCCGCGGAGCGGCGCGGGTCGACAGCCTTCATCGTATTTGCCCAGGTCAGAGGTCGTTTCTGGAAGATACTGGTCGGTGTGGGCCGCAAAAGTTGCGACAGATGGACACTTTTCGGGCTCACTGCCGGGCCGGCGCCCACCATCGGGCGTTCAGGGACCTACTTGGGTGCGCGGGGGCCGTACCGTATTGCCGCCAATCCCACTTGAACGCCCGCACAGCCACGACAACACCCGCCCTGCACCCTGCGGCGTCTACTACGCCACTTCACCGTCTACTACGCCCGTTCGGGGTCTGCTACGCCACTTCGGGGTCCGCTGCATGGCTCGCAGGCCTTCAGCAGACGGTTAACCGGCGTACTGGGCGGCGAAGTGGCGTTCCGTAGACCGCAGCGGCGACCTGCGTGCCCGAGTTGCGTCCTACACCGCTACACACCCCGCCCCTAACCTCGCGAGCGCCATCATGCTCCACCGGCTGCGCACCGCGGTGACTTCGCGTCAGAGTCTCATGGCTTCTGACGCTCCCAGATCCCATGAGATCCAACAAGCTCAGAAGCCACGAGACAGCACCGCCCCCGGGAGCGCGTGCTCGACAACTTCCGGGCTCGCTCGACCGCTCCCCCACATTCTCGACCACTACCCACCGCTCTCGACGGCTACCGGGCGTGCTCGACGTTGCACGCTCGGTCGGCACACCGGTTGACGAGTCCCGGCGCCACCGCATAGCCTGACCCCAATCCGTGAAACGGTTCAACGACGACCCGGAGACTCTTGTGACCGCACACCAGCCCAGCCAGCCAGTTGGTCCTGACGCCACCAGTTTGACCGACCTGCTCCACGCCGCCGCCCCCAAGCCCACCGACCCGGTCGGCCCGCTCGCCGCACCCGTGCGCCTACGCGTGGACCACCACCGCCCGGACCATCCCGTCCTCGGCGGCACCGGCCCGACGCCGTCGCTGTCCTGGGAGGTGCCCACGGCGCCCGCCGGATGGGCACAGGCCCGCGCCGAGATCGAGGTGGCCCGTGCCGACGTCGGCGCCCTGCCCGGCGCGCCCGAGATCGTCACCCTCGACGGCCCGAACTCCCTGTTCATCCCCTGGCCCGTCGCACCGCTGAGCTCCCGGGAATCCGCCGTCTGGCGAGTGCGCGTGGCCGGGGACGACGGCGCCTGGTCGCCGTGGTCGG
>NZ_JAWDJJ010000259.1:0-3050 GCF_032465695.1 Actinomyces sp. MRS3W | reverse complement strand
GTGCGACGGCGCCACCCACACGGCGCTGCGCCCCGCCTCGGCATCCACGCCGTCGGGCAGCGGCTGCGGGGGCGCGACCACGCGCACCGGGACGTGCTGCCGGCGGCCCCGCGGCGAGGACCAGCCGACGGCGGCTCGGGCGGTCGCAGCGGGCGCGACGGCGTCGGGCACGGGGGCCGTCTGACCGCCGGGTGCGTCGCGGCCGGACAGCCGTGCCAGGGCGGGGGCGACGATCGTTGTGAAAGACACGAGCACGCTCACCGGGTTGCCGGGAAGCCCGATGACCGGCACGTGGCGGCCATCGCCGTCGCGGACGGTGCCGTAGCCCTGCGGCTTGCCGGGCTGCATGGCCACCTTGGCCACGGTCAGCTCAATGCCGGCGGTGGCCTGGTCGCCCCAGCCCGAGGCCAGCGCGGTGAACGGGTCGAAGGCGCCCACCGACACGCCCCCGGAGGTGACGATGAGGTCGGCGTCGGTGGCCGCGGCGGTCAGGGCTGCGGCCAGGTCCGCGGGAGTGTCGATGCTGTGGGCAACACCGGCCAGCTGGGCGCCGTGCTCCGTGATGAGGCCGGCCAGCAGAGCGCTGTTGGAGTCAGGGATTTTGCCGACGGTCAGGCTCTCGCCGGCCTCGGTCAGCTCGGCTCCGGTGACGACGACGGCGACGCGTGGACGCGGCACCGCCAGCACCGTGGACCGGCCGACAGAGGCGGCCGCCGACAAGGCGGTGGCCTTGAGGACGGTCCCGGCCCGCAGCACCATGTCGTCCACACCGACGTCCTCACCGGCGCGGCGCACATTCGCACCCGGGACGACGTCGGCGCGGATGGTGACAGCATCGGGCAGCGGGCGGGCCCCCGACAGTTGATCGGTGTCCTCCACCCTGACCACGGCGTCGGCGCCCTCGGGGAGCATGGCGCCGGTCATGATCCGCTGCGCAGTACCGGGGGCCAGCGGGTCGGGCGCGGCACCGGCCGGGACATCGCCGGCCACCGGCAGCGTGACGGGCACTGCGGCGACGTCGGCAGCGCGCACGGCGTAGCCGTCCATGGCCGAGTTCGTCCACGGCGGTACCGGTACGACGGCGCGGACGTCCTCGGCCAGCACCAGGCCATGAGCCTCGGCTAGGGGGAGGTGCACGGGTGCCAGCGGCGCCAGGCCGGACAGCACCCGGGCGGTGTACTCCTCAGGCGGCAGCATGGTGGCGGTCATGACAAGATCCTTCGATATGCGACAAGTGTTCGACAGACGTCGTGATAAGGCGGTGCGGCGTGCGGGCACCGGGTGCTCATCCGGCCGGGTGGCGCTCAGGCGCGGGGCCGAGTGATGCGGTGGGGCGCTCGGCCCCATCATGCCCCGCCGCGATGACTGCGCGGCCCAGCCCCGGCGCGGCGTGTAGCCTCCCGTGGGCAGCGCCCCGCCAACCGGCCGGGCGCCGGAGAGACGAAACCGAGGAGGAACCGGCCATGAGCGAGTCTGAAAATGTCGCAGCGCCGCCCTCGCCAGGGCCGGCGCAGGCCCGCGTACTGCGCGCCGAGGTGACCTCGGAGCCCGTGAAACCCGACTTGCTCGCCGCCGCCGTCGAGGACCCGGCCGCGGGCGCCGTCGTCACCTTCACCGGCATGGTCCGCAACCACGACGGCGGTCATGCGGTCACCGCCATCACCTACACCGCCCACCCCTCGGCCAACGAGGTGTTGGGCGCCATCGCCGCGGAAGTGGCGGCACGCCCGGGGCTGCGCACGATCGGCGTCGTTCACCGCATCGGTGAGCTGCGCGTGGGCGAGACCGCCCTGGCGGTCGCCGTCAGCGCCGACCACCGCGCCGCGGCCTTCGCCGCCGCCAGCGACGTCGTCGAGGAGATCAAGCGGCGCCTGCCTATCTGGAAGCAGCAGACCTTCGCCGACGGCAGCCGCGCCTGGTCCAACACCCCCTGACGCGATGGCGTGCGGGAAGGGCGTGCTGGGGCGCTGGGTGCCGGACAGCGGGCGCTGACGAGTCGGTAGTTGAGACGACGGTTCGTACGCTCAGCCGACGGTTCGTACCTTACGAGGGACGATTCGTACGTTCCGCCGACGGTTCGGCAGCTAGGGTGCCGAACCGTCAGCCGAAATGCCGAACCGTTGTCGCCAAGTGCCGAAGCGTCGGACGAAGTGCCGAACCGTCAGCCAAGGTGACGAACCGTCACGAGAGCTACCGAACCACCGTTGTTTTGATCGTCCACCGCACATGTGCGACATCCTCGCCTACCCCTACAGCTTCACAGTCGCCGTCATATGTGTCGGTCTCGGCACGTTATTAGTGCCGGTCTCGGCACGTTATTAGTGCCGGTTTCGGTGAAGGGGCGGGGTCAGCCGCCGGCGAAGGGCGGGAGCACGTCCACCCGGTCGCGGTCCCGCAACTCGCTGAGCGAATCCGCCGGGGCCGACAGCGAGTTGACCAGGTAGCTGCACACCCCGATCACCTTCGCCATCTCCAGCCCGCGCCCGGCCAGCAGCTCCCGCACACCCGCCAAGGTGGTGCCCTCCGGCACCTCGAGCCGCTCCTCGGTGCGCCCGGCGGCCTCGGCAGCCGCCGCGAAGTAGTGCACGTCAATGGCAATGACGCCGGGGGCGGCCGGGGCGGATCGGCTGGTCACAGTGATTCTCCTTGCTGTGTGGCGGGCTTGGCGTTGGGCATTGACGGCGCCGCGTCGGGGCTGACTGTATAGCCGCAGGGGACGGAGCTCGGCGGCCCTACCCGCCAATGGCCGACATGGTCCGGGCAGGCTCGGTGAAGCCGTCCGGCACCGACTCGGGAGCATCGGCGCCGTGCGCCCGGGGCTTGCCCCAGGTGGCGGCGGCCCAGATGCGGATGAGCTCGTCGTCGTCCGCTCCCGCGCGCATGGGGCCGCGCAGGTCGGTGTCGGTCGGTGAGAACAGGCAGGTGAGCAGCCGACCGTCGGCGGTGATCCGCGTGCGATCGCAGTCGCCGCAAAAGGGTGCGGTTACCGAGGCGATGATCCCGACCCGCCCCGCGGGGTAGGGCACGCCGTCGGGATCCGTACCCGCCAT
>NZ_JAWDJJ010000258.1:0-4742 GCF_032465695.1 Actinomyces sp. MRS3W | reverse complement strand
TCCCCGGCACGAGCAGAACTCGTGCCGGGGATCCGGACTTGCCTCCCTCACAGGTGCGAGAGGGCTATTGGCGTGTCGCGGGCGTCACTTGACGTCGTCGTCGACCCAGTCGAAGGTGCGGGTGACGGCCTTCTTCCACAGCCGGTAGGTGCGGTCGCGCTCGGCGGTATCCATGGACGGCGTCCAGCGCTTGCCCTCCTGCCAGTTGGCTACGACGTCCTCGGTGCCGTTCCAGAAGCCCACCGCGATACCGGCGGCGTAGGCGGCCCCCAGCGCGGTGGTTTCGGCCACCACGGGCTGGATGACGTCGACGCCGCACAGGTCGGCCTGGAACTGCATGACCAGGTCATCGTTGGTCATGCCGCCGTCGACCTTGAGCTCCTTGAGCGGGACGCCGGTGTCGGCGTTGATCGCGTCGAGCAGCTCGGCGGACTGGAAGGCGGTGGACTCCTCCACGGCGCGGGCGATGTGGCCCTTGGTGGCGTAGCGGGTCAGGCCCACGATTGCGCCGCGGGCGTCGTCGCGCCAGTAGGGGGCGAACAGGCCGGAGAAGGCGGGCACGAAGTACACCCCGCCGTTGTCCTCCACCGTCTGCGCCAGTGCTTGAATGTCGCTCGACTTCTCGATCATGCCGAGGTTGTCGCGCAGCCACTGCACCAGAGAACCCGCCACGGCGATGGAGCCCTCCAGTGCATAGACCGGCTTGGCGTCACCGAGCTTGTACAGCACCGTGGTCAGCAGTCCGTTCTTGGAGAAGACGGGCTCCTCACCGGTGTTCATGAGCATGAAGCAGCCGGTGCCGTAGGTGTTCTTGGCCGTGCCGACCTCGAAGCAGGCCTGCCCGAAGGTGGCGGCCTGCTGGTCGCCGAGGATCCCGGAGATCGGGGTGTCGATGAGCAGGCCGTTCTTGCGGCCGTATCCGTAGATCTCGGAGGAGGACTTGATCTCCGGGAGCATCGACATGGGGATGCCGAAGTCGGCGCAGATGTCCTCGCGCCACTGCAACGTGCGCACGTCCATGAGCAGCGTGCGCGAGGCGTTGGTGACGTCGGTGACGTGCACGCCGCCGTTAACACCACCGGTCAGGTTCCACACCACCCAGGTGTCGGGGGTGCCGAAGAGCAGGTCGCCCGCCTCGGCCTTCTCCCGGGCCCCGGGCACGTTGTCCAGAATCCACTTGACCTTCGTGGCCGAGGGGTAGGTGGAGATGTTCTCACCGGTGATCTGCCGGTAGCGCTCGGTGCCCAGCGGGTCGCCGGCGGCGATTTCACGGACAATCGGCGCGGTGCGAGTGTCCTGCCAGACGATGGCGTTGTAGATCGGCTCACCGGTGTTCTTGTCCCACACGATGCTGGTTTCACGCTGGTTGGTGATGCCGACGGCGGCCAGCGAGTGGCGGTTGATCTCCGCCTTCTGCAGCGCCTCGGCGACGACGGCGCGCACCGACTCCCAGATCTCGACCGGGTCGTGCTCGACCCAGCCGGGGTTGGGGAAGATCTGGGTGAACTCCTTCTGCCCCACGGAAACGATCTGGCCGGAGTGGTTGAAGATGATGGCGCGGCTGGACGTAGTGCCCTGGTCGATCGCCAGGACGTACTTCTCAGTCTCGGTTGCTTCAGTCATGGACGAGTCCTTTCATGTCACGTCGTTGTGATTGCGGGGCAGGCGTCAGAACAGCCCAGCCATGTTGGGGATGAGCAGCCCGGCGACGACGCCGCCGATGATCGGACCGATCACCGGCACCCAGGAGTAGGCCCAGTCCGAGGCCCCCTTGCCCTTGATCGGCAGAATGGCGTGCGCGATGCGGGGGCCGAGGTCACGAGCGGGGTTGATGGCGTATCCGGTGGGCCCACCAAGGCTCAGGCCGATGGCCACGATGACGAAGCCGACGGCCAGAGGGCCGAGCTCGGAGGGCGACTTGCCGTTGTAGAGCACCCAGGCCACCAGGGCGAAGGTGCCGATGGCCTCGGTGACGACGTTCCAACCGTAGGAGCGGATACCGGGGCCGGTGGAGAAGCAAGCGAGCTTGGCGTCGGCGGGCGCCTCCTCGTCGAAGTGCTTCTTGTAGGCGAGCCAGGCGCAAATGGCACCGACGAAGGCGCCGAGCATCTGCGCGATGATGTAGACGATGATGTTCGTCGCCGTCGCGGGGACGCCGGCCGCCAAATCTTTGCCAGCAACGGCCAGGCCGATGGTGACTGCCGGGTTGAGGTGACCGCCGGTGGCGTAGGCGGCGTACACACCCATGAAGACCGCCAAGCCCCATCCGAAGGCAATGACGATCCAGCCAGAGGCCTGAGCCTTTGACTTGGGCAGGTTGACCGCGGCACAGACGCCGGCTCCGAAGAGGATGAGGATTAAGGTCCCGAAGAACTCCGAGAGGAAGATCTGGGCGAGACTCATGGCCTGCTCACTTTCTGCACGACAGCGTGCTCGATGTGTCGGGCGAACGGCGTATTGCCGCCCGCGTTCCACGAAGGATCGGGCGGAGTCGTGGCAACGCCCGAACAGACAAAAAGTACTCGACGCCACAGCGAATGACGGAGTGCCTCGCCGGTTCGAACGAGTGTTAGTGAGGAGAAGCTCAGTTGTGAATTCGGCGTAGTTGCAGGGGAAAATATGTGTTTGCGCGGTTGTGACAGGAAATAGGTGCGTATCGCCGTGTCGCCAGATGAACGTTTGTCCATTCCGCGTGCACGAGTTCCACACGGCGTGTAGTCATAAAAAAGACAGTTCAGATGGGCGCGCCGCCGCCCTCCGGTCGGTCCGGCGACTGCACCGGCAGGGTCGGTTAAATGCCCGTCAATTGCCTGGGCAATGCCCAGCCACAACGGACGAGGAGGTCCCCCAAGTGAGAACCATGACTGCCGACGTCGTCGTGGTTGGCGGCGGCGCCACCGGCGTCGGTGTGGCGCGCGACGCGGCCATGCGCGGCATGCGCGTGGTGCTGTTGGAGCGTGCCGACCTCGCCCAGGGAACCTCCGGCCGCTTCCACGGCCTACTGCACTCCGGTGGCCGCTACGTGGTCTCCGACCCCGGCTCGGCGCGCGAGTGCGCCGAGGAGAACGGCATTATCGCCCGCATCCACGCCGACGCCGTCGAACTCACCGGCGGCATGTTCGTGGTCGGTCCCGAGGACGACCTGGAGTTCTCCGACCGCTTCCTCGTGGGGGCCCGGGAGGCCGGCGTGGCCTGCGAGGAGCTCAGCCTGTCGGAAGCGCTGCGGCAGGAGCCCCGCCTCAACCCCGGCATTAAGCGCGCCTTCGCCGTGGGTGACGGGGCCATTGACGGCTGGCAGATGGTGTGGGGCGCGGCCCGCTCCGCCCGCGAGTACGGCGCCACCATCCTCACCTACCACGAGGTCACCGATCTGGTTGTTGAGGGAGAGGGCCCCGACCGCCGCGTCGTCGCTGTGCGCGCCCACGGCCTCAAGACCGGTGAGGACCTCACCGTTTCCTGCGCCATGGTCGTCAATGCGGCTGGCCCCTGGGGCGGCAAGCTCGCCGCCATGGCCGGTTCCGAGGCCGTGGAGATCGTCGCCGGCGCCGGCATCATGGTGGCGGTCAACCACCGTATCGTCAACCACGTCATCAACCGCTGCGTGCGCCCCTCCGACGGCGACATCATCGTCCCCGACCACACGGTCTCCATCATCGGCACCACCGATCGCCGCGTCCCCGATCCCGATCACCTCGCGATCCCCCGCGAGGAGGTCGCCCAGATGCTCGACGCCGGCGAGGCGCTCATTCCCGGTTTCCGGCAGACGCGCCCCCTGCACGCCTGGGTGGGCGCCCGCCCCCTGGTACGCGACAAGCGCGTGGCCGGCACCGACACCCGCCACATGAGCCGCGGCATGACCGTCCTGCGGCACAGCGAGGCTGAAGGGCTGGCCGGGTTGGTCACCGTGGCCGGCGGCAAACTTACCACCTACCGGCTCATGGCCAAGAACACCGTCGACGCCATCTGCGAAGAACTCGGCATCAACCGCCCCTGCACCACTGCTGCCGAGGCCGTACCCGGCTCCGAATCCGGCCGCAATTACCGCATCACCCACCGCTTGGCCGCCCGGGAGAAGGATCGGCTGGAGAACCAGACGATCTGCGAGTGCGAGCTGGTCACCCGCAAGATGCTCACCGAACTCATGGATGAGCAGCCCGACGCCTCCTTCGACGATCTGCGTCGCCAACTGCGCATCGGCATGGGCCCCTGCCAAGGGGGATTCTGCGCCGCCCGCGTCGCCGGCGTGCACGTATGCCGCGGACGGGTCGACGCCGCCGGCGCCACCGAGCTGTTGCGTACCTTCCTGCGCCACCGGTGGATTGGGTTGTGGTCGATTATTCACGGTGAGCAGATCCGTGAAACCGCCCTCGACTTCTGGATGCTGCAGGGCACCCTCGACATCGAGGACCTGCCGACCACCGCGCGCCCCGCCGCTGCCGCCACCCCCATCGAAGGGGCCGAGGACGGCGAGCAGCTGCCGGAGGAACTGGCTGCGGCACTGGCCGCCCTGGACGCCCCACCCGGCTTCGATTCTGGCGCCACCGTCGGCGCTGCGATGGAGGAGGTTCGCGCATGAGCAGCGACGTCGTCGTCATTGGGGCCGGGATCTCCGGCTATGCCGCGGCCCTGCGGCTGCGCCGGGCCGGCGCCACCGTCACCTTGGTCACCAAGGGCATGGGCGGGCTGGCCCTGTCGCCCGGCACCATCGACGTCCTGGGGCGCCTGGGGGGCGCCGCCGGACC
>NZ_JAWDJJ010000257.1:0-6350 GCF_032465695.1 Actinomyces sp. MRS3W | reverse complement strand
GGCGCCCACGGCGCGTTCCGGGACGGGCACGGCACCGGGCCAGCCGGCTGCAAACGCCGGGGAGGTGCAGCGCTGATGGCTCTTCCCGTTGCTCCCGGCAAGGTCGCCATGCGCAAGACCTTCGGGATCATGGCGTCGTACCGCATGCGCTTCGTATGGGTGTTGGTTCTGCAGATCACGGCGGTGCTGGCCACCCTGGTGGCGCCGCAGCTTTTGGGGCGGCTCGTCACCCGCGTGTCGGCCGGCACCGGCACCGTCGACTACGTGGACAAGATCGTCCTGGTCATCGTGGTGGTCACGATCGTTGGCGCGATCATCAACCGGTACGCGCAGATGTATGCGCGCACGCTGGGTGAGTCCGTCTTCGCCGACCTGCGCGAACGCATGATGACGCGGGTGGTGCATCTGCCCCTGTCCGCCGTGGAATCCGCCGGCACCGGCGATCTGGTGGGGCGCACCACCAACGATGTGTCCCGCATCGAGTTCCTCGTGCGCGTGGGGGTCCCGCAGATCATGGTGTGCACCGTGACCATCGTGTTCACCATCGCCGCTGCGGCCATCTCCGACCCGCTGCTGGCGCTGGGACTGCTGGTGGTGGGGCCGCCGGTGTGGGCCATGATGAGTTGGTATTTACCGATCTCGGTGCCCGCCTACCGGGCCGGCTCGGCGTCCTACGCGCGCCTCAACGGCGTCGTCTCCGAGACGGTGGATCACGCCCAGACGGTTGACGCCCTGGGGATCGGTCGTCGTCGGGAACAGGTCATCGGCGCCGCCGTCAGTGAGGCCTGGAGCCTGGAGAAGTACACCGCGTGGCTGCGAGTGCGCCTGTACCTGGTCCTCGACGTCGCCTGGCGGGCGCCGGTGGTCGTCATCCTGCTGTGGGGCGGCTTCCTAGCCGCCCACGGCTGGGCGAGCCTCGGAGCCATCACCACCGTGACCCTGTATGCCATGGAACTGCGCAAGCCAATCGGCCAACTCATGTTCTGGATCGACCAGGTGCAGATTTCCCAGGCCTCACTCCAGCGCATCCTCGGTGTGGAGGAGGTTCCGGACGATCGCACACCGACCGGGGTCGCACCGCAGAACACGCGCATCCAGCTGCGCGACGTCCACTTCGCCTACCGCGAGGGCGTCGAGGTACTGCACGGCATCGACCTGGACCTCGTGCCCGGCGAACGGCTCGCCGTCGTCGGGCCGTCGGGATCGGGCAAGTCCACGCTGGGCCGCATGCTGGCGGGGATCAACCCACCCACTTCCGGTGCAGTAACGGTGGGCGGGGTGCCGCTCACGGATCTGACCGAGGTGGAGTTGCGCCGGCATGTGGCGCTGGTGACGCAGGAGCAGCACGTGTTCGTGGGTACGCTCGCCGACAACGTGCGCCTGGGCCGCCCGGACGCGGACGACGCCACCATTGCTGCGGCGATTGCGGCGATCGGGGCGCACACCTGGGTGAACGCGCTGCCGGACGGCATGAACACGATGGTCGGCTCGGGACACCTCAACCTGACCCCGGCGCAGGCGCAGGAAGTTGCGCTGGCGCGGCTCGTCCTGCTCGACCCGCACACGCTCATCCTCGACGAGGCGACCTCGCTGTTGGATCCTCACGCGGCGCGCACCCTGGAACGGACACTGTCGACGGCGCTGGCCGGCCGTACGGTCATCGAGGTGGCGCACCGCCTGTACACGGCGCAGGACGCAGACCGGGTCGCCGTCATGATGGATGGGCGAATCGTCGAGCTGGGCACGCATGATGAGCTCGTGGCGCTGGGCGGGGAATACGCCAGCCTGTGGGAGGCCTGGACCCAGGAGTAAGCCCCGCAGCGGGTCTTGACGTCCTTGCGCGCTTGGACCACCTTTACGCCGTTGGACCACCTATGCGCGCTTGGACCGTCCCAGCCACCGGCGTAGGCGGTCCATCCGCGCGTAGGCGGTCCATCCGCGCGTAGACGGTCCAAGCACAGCCTTGCCACCGCCCCCGCCTACGCCCTCTAGACATCAGAGAGCGCTTGACCGTCTCAATGCATGGAGCGGATTCCCACCCCGGCAAGGATCTCGAGTAGTCCACGCTCTCTGAAGGCGTCGTCCCACAACCAGCGCACAACGCGCATGCCCGTCGCTCGTTCAATATTGATTTCCCGACGCCGTTCGTCGACCAGGACTTCGTCCGTCGACCTGTCGGTCAACGCCCGCCCATACTTGACCCGACCATCGAACTCGCCTATCACGCCGTAGTCGAACCAGATGAAGTCAACGCGTCCCAGCAGTCCGCCGTACTCGTCTCGAACCGACTCCTGCAGGTTCGGCAGCGGCAGATGATGCTCCAGCATGACCGCCCGACTCAGACTCTCCCCCGGCGACTCGGAAGCTGGATCAGCTGCGGTGATGACGCGACGCAGCCGTGGCCTGCCTCGCGACCGCTTTGGAGCAGCAGCGGCGATCTCCTCCTTGGTGACGCGGCCCTCGCGCAACATGGCATCGAAGCCAGCGAGGACGTCGCGCAAGGGTCGCTGACGACCCAGATCCGCCAGGGTCTGCGCTACTGAGGCCATGAGCAAACCGTCGTTAAGCACCGTCGCGAAACCTTCATGAGCGCGTAGCGTGCGCAGTCCAGCTGACGTTCGTCCGCCGTCGCGTCCACGTTGCACCACCTGCACCTGCTCGGGAACCGCGCCGATCAATGGAATGCCATGCATGACCGCCGCCGACTCCCTGGCCAGGATGGAACCGCCGTCCAGCAGCCCGGTGAGGTGAGCAGCAATAATCTTGACCCGATGTACCTGGGAGCGGGTCAAGCCGCTGAGCGCATCGCGCTGCACGTAGGCACCACGCATCACTCTGACAAGCTCTCCATCGGGGCGCGACGCTTCTTGGGCGAGAGTGTCGCTACGCAGCCCCTGCCCGGCGAGCTCTGACGACAGCAGGATTGGAATCGGTGAACACCACATGATCCCCACTGTGCGCCCCGACTGCTGTACTCGTCTCCGAGCCTGTGAATGCGCCATATTCACCCCATGCACGAACCCCACCTGTGGAAGCCAGTCACGACGTACACGGTTGCGCTACCTCCCCTACCTACTTCTGGCTGCCTACCTCCGTCCCCGCAGTTGGACCACCTATGCGCGCTTGGACCACCTTTACGCCGTTGGACCACCTAAGCGCGCTTGGACCGTCCCAGCCACCGGCGTAGGCGGTCCATCCGCGCGTAGGCGGTCCATCCGCGCGTAGGCAGTCCAACGGCCAACTGGCGCCGACCCGCTACCTAGCATGAGCGCAGAGACGGGAGCCGGCTGCGCCATATCGACCGGTTTCGGCACGTCATTAGTGCCGGTCTCGGCACGTTACAAGTGCCGGTTTCGGTGAAGGGGCGGGTGCGCGGATCGGTCTCCCAGTGCATCACCGTTCGGTTGCACTGGCATGTTCCCAGCGAGCTAGCAGGAGACCACACCGCCAGACATGTGCCACCCACCCCCGGCATATGAGATTCTGGGACCAGCAAGGGGCACGACCAGACCGCCGTCCCCCACAGTTCACCAGCAGGCACAAGAAGGTCGGTTCTATGAGCCAGCAGCCCCACCAGCCACCGTCGGCGCCACCGCCGCCCACGTCCGCGGCGTCGCCGACACTCATCGAGCTCATCAATCGCATCTCGGACAACATCACCGGGCTTGTCCACGGTGAGATCGACCTGGCCAAGGCCAAGGGACGCCGCATGGTCACCACCATGGGCATGGGCGGAGCGCTCCTCGCCGTCGGCGGCGTGGTCGCCCTGTACGGGCTCGGCTTCCTGCTGAGCACCTTCGTCGAGCTCATTGCGCTCGCCCTGCCGCTGTGGGCGGCCAAACTCATCGTTGCCGTGGTGCTCCTCATCGTGGCAGGAGTCGCCGCATGGCTGGGCGCGAAGCGGCTCCAGGCCGCCAAGGCGGACGTCCCCGACCCGAAGGGCGCCCTCAGCCGCGATATCGACACCGTTAAGACCGCCGCCTCCACCGGCTTCGAGAAGGGCAGCCAGCAGTGAGTGAGAAGAACCCGGCCGACGCGGCCCCCACCCCGGAGGAGATCGAGGCCCGCCTCGCCGCCTTGCGCGCGTCCGTCTCCAACGACGTCGAGGAGCTCGCCCAGCGGCTCGCGCCCAACACGCTCAAGGCATTGGCCCGCAGCACGGCGGAGTCGACGCTCACCGATCTGCGCGGCCGCGCTCAGTCCGCAACCGCCGGCCTCAAGGCGCGGGTGAGCGGAATCGTCGACGCACCACGCACCACCCCCGCCGCGCCGTACTCCGCCGCCGCGCCGTCGGCGGGCGCCCTGCCGTGGAACGAGCGGATTCGGCGCCTGTTCGACGACGCTCGCGACGGCGACCCGCAGGCGCTGGCGATCGTGACCGGCGCCGCTGTCGCCCTGGCGGGACTGAGCGTATTCGCCCTGGTCAAAGCCATCCGCCGCTAAGCACGCCCCCGCGCCCGGGCTCCGCCCAGGGGGCCCGACCCGGCCCGGCAGCGAAGCGCCGTGGGCCTTACCACGGCCGACGTGCTGGCACTGGAATGGTGTTCCAGCGCAGCAACGTTGTACGGTTGGGCCACGACACATTTGCCCAAGTGATGCGCGCCCATGTGCGCGCCCAGAGATACGTTGGAGGGGGTCGAGCCTATGGGGCGCGGCCGTCAGAAGGCCAAGGCGACCAAGGTCGCCCGCAAGCTCAAGTACTTCAGCCCGGAGACCGACTATGCGGCGCTCGAACGCGAGCTCGCTACCGCGTCCTCCGCAGCGTCCCCCGACGCCGAAACCGACGACGACATGTACGAGGAGCTAGCTGCCAAGTACGGTGTCGACGACTGGGACGACGAAACCGACGACGACGCCTAAGCAGGCCCGGCATACCGTTCGCCTGACGCTGCGGACCGCCGAGCCGTCGGCGCCCTAGGCGTGTCGGCACCTTCGGCGTGTTGGCGCAGGGCGGGGTTCCCAGGCTCGTTGCGGCTGACTCGTGGCATGTTGTCACCGAGACCGGCACGTCATTAGTGCCGGTTTCGGTACGTCATTAGTGCCGGTTTCGGTGAGGGGGACGGCCACGGGCAGCCGCACCGGCGCACCCGCACCGGTACCGACACCGGCACCGGTGCACACGCCGGCAGCCGCGCGGTCAGGCGGTGCGGTATGCCCCGAAGACGTCCACGCCGCCCCCGGTGACGCCCTTGGTGCCGGCCACAACCCGTCCCTGGGGGGTATACCCCGCGGCGTCATGGACGCCTCCGAGCACCCAGGCGGGCAGCCCCGCGGACTCGGCCCCGCGCAGCACGTCGTCGACCGCGTCGGGGGACACCACGGCGACCATGCCCACCCCCAGGTTGAGTGTGGCCTCCAGGTCGTCCCAGGGGACGGAGCCGAGGCGACGCACGACGTCGAATACGGGCGGCACCTCCCAGGTGCCCCGGTCGATATCCGCCATGGTTCCGGCAGGGAGGACGCGCGCCAGGTTGGCTGCCAGTCCGCCGCCGGTCACGTGGGCGAGGGCATGCACGCGCAGGGCCGTGGGATCGGCGTCGACGGGATCCACCCGGTTGATGATCTCCAGCAGCACACTGGTGTAGAGGCGGGTGGGCTCCAGCAGTTCGGCTCCGAGGGTGCGCCCGAATTCGGGCACCTCCCGGTCGAGCTGCCAGCCGGCGTGCTCGACCACTCGCCGCACCAGGGAGTAGCCGTTGGAGTGCAGGCCGGAGGAGGCCAGGGCAATCAGCACGTCATCGGGGCGCACGCGCTCGGCACCCAGCACGCGGTCGGCCTCGACGACCCCGGTGGCGGCGCCGGCGACGTCGTACTCCCCGGGTTCCATCAGGCCGGGGTGCTCGGCGGTCTCGCCGCCCAGCAGCGGGGTGCCCACGGCGGCGCAGGCATTCGCCACCCCGCGCACAATGTCCGCGATACGCTCCGGGATAACCTTTCCGCAGGCGATGTAGTCGGTCATGAGCAGCGGGCGCGCGCCGACCACCACGATGTCGTCGATGACCATGCCGACCAGGTCCGCTCCGATGGTGTCGTGGATGTCGAGCGCCTGCGCGATGGCGACCTTGGTGCCCACGCCGTCGGTGGAGGTCGCCAGCAGGGGACGGCGGTAGTCGCGCAGGTCGGACACATCCACCATCCCGGCGAAACCGCCCACTTCCCCGACGACGGCGGGCGTCATGGTGGCAGCCACCGACGCCTTCATGAGTTCGACGGCCCGGTCTCCTGCGGCCGTGTCAACGCCAGCGGAAGCGTAGGTGATGTGGGTATCGGTCGAGGGGCGGCTCATCGGGTGCGTCCTTCTGGCTTGGGGGCGGCGGAGGATGTAGGGGTGGGTTGCGGGCTTCCCGCAG
>NZ_JAWDJJ010000256.1:0-3146 GCF_032465695.1 Actinomyces sp. MRS3W | reverse complement strand
ACGCTGCCCACCCAGTCCACGCCTTCCAGCACCCCGACCACAGCGCTCCCCCGCCCGACTCGAAGTACGGCGCTGCCCGGCCGGGCAGATTCCCTTCTTCCCGAACCGGGAGAGCACGTCGTCCTGGGCACGCCCCTGGACGGCCCCTGGCCGGAAGGCACGCAGGTCATCTATCTGGCCGGCGGCTGCTACTGGGGCGTGGAGCGCTTCTTGTGGAAGCAGCCCGGCGTCGTCGCCACCGCGGTGGGCTACATGGGCGGCACCACCCCGAACGCCACCTACCGGGAGGTATGCACCGGCGCCACTGGCCACGCCGAGACGGTGCGGGTCGCCTACGACCCGGCCGTGTGCGGCGCCGGCGGGGAGAGCCTGCTGCGCACCTTCTGGGAGAACCACGACTCCACCCAGCTCAACCGGCACGGTAACGACGTCGGCACCCAGTACCGCTCGGCGGTGTGGACCACGACGCCGGAGCAGGCGGCTGCGGCCCACGCGATCCGCGCAGCCTTCCAGGGGGAGCTGACCCGCCTGGGCCGCGGCACGTGTGTCACCACGATTGGTCCTGCCGACGAGTTGTACGCCGAGTTCGGCGGCCCCTTCTACCTGGCCGAGGGCTACCACCAGGGCTACCTGCACAAGAATCCCGATGGCTATTGCAACCACGGCCCCAACGGCATTACCTGCCCGGTCGGCATCGCACACGTGCCGGCGCAGACGGACGTGCTTCCGCCCGACGCGGTGCAGTAACCACCCCAGTCACCGAAACCGGCACTTGTAACGTGCCGAAACCGGTCGATGTGGCGAGCCGCGGCGTATGCCCGGTCCTGGGTCCTCGGAGTACTCCAGGACGTCAGCGGCCCGTGCGGGCCATGTCGGGAGTCGCGAGTTCGCTCCTGCCGTGTCAAAAACGATGACAAACGCCGGTCGCTTCCTAAAACGCGCACTACGAAACGGCTTGATTCCACAGTTTCTCAACCTGGTCCGCCTCGCGCCAGGCTCGTTTCAGGGATTGTGACAGCGCCCCAAGACTCAGGCGCCCCGCGCCAGGTGGACGGCGACGACCAACATGATGAGGCCGACCCCCACATCCAGCACCCGCCAGGTCCGCGGGCTGGACAGCGGCTTCGACAGCGCGCGGGCACCCAGTCCGAGCACCGTGAACCAGATGATGGAAGCGGCGCCGGCGCCCGCGGCAGCCACCCACCTGGCATCACCGAACCCGTTCGTCACCGTGCCCAGCATGAGGACGGTGTCGAGGTAGACGTGCGGGTTGAGCCAGGTCAGTGCCAGCGTGGTCAGCGCCACCGACGACGCCGGCCGGGCCTGCGATTCCTCTAGTCCGCCCGGTTTCATGGCCGAGCGGAAACTCGAGATCGCGAAGCCGATGAGGTACAGGACCCCGCCCCAGCGCAGTACTTCCAGCACCCAGGGCGCCAGGCGCGACACCGCCCGGATGCCGCCCGTACCGATGATGATGAGCAGCAGGTCGCTGAGCGCGCAGATAGCAATGACCAGACCGATGTGTTCGCGGCGCACACCCTGTCGCAGCACCCAGGCATTCTGGGCACCGATGGCAACGATGAGACCGAGCCCGGTTGCGAATCCCGTCACCGCGGGAGCCAGGTTGAGGGAGGCCGGAGGCAGGCCGGAAGCAGCCGCGGATATGAGGGACACAGCGGATGTCAGGGCTGGCAGATTGCTCAAGGGAACCACGGAGCCACCCTATCCGCATACTCCTGACCGACCGTTCTCCCCTGCGTCGAGGTTATTCAACCTCACCATCGTGACCGGTCGAACCGAATGCCGACCACGCGGCTTGCGGGCCAGACTCCAGAAATATGCCAGGATCAGGGCATGAGTGAACACAGTGGCTATAGGGACGACCGCGGCAGTTACGACGGTCGCAGTCATCGTCGCGACCGGGGTGACTACCGCGGTCCCGGCGATAGCGAGCGCAGGCGCGCGCATCGGTATGGGGATGACGCCGGACGCGGCTACGGCTCCGACCGAGGCTATGGCGGCAATCGCCGCTACGACGGCGACCGCGACTATGGACAGGGACGCCGCGAGCGCCGCTACGACGGCGACCGTGGCTACGGCAGGGACCGCGGCTACCGCGATGATCGGAATGACGGCGGCTACCGAGACCGCGACTTCAGCGATCGCCGTGGCTACGAGCGGGGTTACCGGGGCGAGCGCGACTATGACCGCAACCGGGGCTACCGGGACAACCAGGAGGGGCGCGGCTATCGCGAGGACCGGGGCTACGCAGACCGGCGTGAGGGCGACCGCGATCGGCGATACGACCGCGGCTACGGCCGAGACCGGGGGTATGACCGGGACCGCCGGGGCCAGGACTACGGCCGTGATGGCCGCGGCCGCAACTACCGGCGTGAGAGCCGCCACCACGACAAGGGACCGCGTCAGGGAACGCTCAGCGATCTGGTGGACTACCTGCACGTGCTGGACAACCGCCCCTATGCCGCCTACCGCGACACGATCGGCCGCTACCGCGCCTCAGAGGGCTGGTTCCTGAACGTCGACTATGTCCAGCCCGACCCCTACGCCCCGCCGACGCGCATCCGCATCCAGGCGCCGGCGGACCTTCCGGGCCTGGCCCTGCTCAAGGATCAGGGGCTGCTGACCACCCGCGACCGGCGCATCGCCGTCGGGGACTTCCTCACCCGCGAGCTGCACCGCGGCTTCCGCGGCACCAATCTGTCGATTGCCTCCCCGGGTCAAGAGATCCTGGAGCGTTGCTCCGTCATCGTGTCTGCACCCGACGACGACGCCGCGACCCCCGACGCCGAACCCGCCACCGCCAACGATGGCGCGGAACAGAGCGCTCCGGGCGCTGCTAGCAACTCCGACGGCGCGGTGGTGGATCTGTTCACGGCGCTCACGGAATCCGTCGAGGCAGCCGACGTCGACGAATCCTCGGAGGCCGCAGCCGCCGCCTCGGCGGAGGCCGACGCGCCCGCGCAGCCCGCCGACGAGCCCGCGCGACCCGCAGATGAGGCCGCCGAGACCGCCGCCGAGGACATCCCGGACGACGAGAATGCCGCCGACGCCTTCGCCGCGGCCATCGAGTCCGCAGACTCCAGCGACGCCCCCGTCTTCGTGGAGCCCGCAGACTCTGCAGATTC
>NZ_JAWDJJ010000255.1:0-4085 GCF_032465695.1 Actinomyces sp. MRS3W | reverse complement strand
CACCTGCCTGTGCCAGGCCCACCACCGGCTCAAGCACACCCCCGGCTGGACCCTCACCCGCACCCCGGACGGCGCGCTGGCCTGGACCACCCCCACCGGGGCCCGCTACCGCCGCCACCCCGACGGCGCCGTCACCATGTTGCCCCGCCGCGTGGGGCCGCGGCAACACACGCACCCCGGCGGCCCGGTGTCCGAGGCCTTGAGCAGGGCCATCACCCCCGCCGTACTCGACCGTCTCAACCGGGGACTGGACAACGCCGACACCACCAACACCACAACCGGCTGGGTCACACTCATCAGCCGCGGTCCGCGCCCCGGCGAACGCGCCGGAGACTTCGAAACCACCCCCTACCCACCTGCCATCCACGCCCTCGGACTCGCCCCACTCCTCGACGAAATACCGCCCTTCTAGCGGCGACATCGGCGCTCGCAGCGCCGAGGGCCCCTGCCGCTCAGCGCACCGCCCAGAAGGCGACCGCCGCCGCGGCGGCAACATTGAGGGAGTCCACTCCCCCGGCCATGGGAATGCGCACCACAACGTCGGCAGCCGCCACCGTGCGCGGGCGCAGCCCATCGCCCTCGGTGCCGAGCACCACGGCCACCTTCGAGTCCGGATCCGTACACGCCGGAGAGGCGACGAACTCGTCCAGGGTCAGCGAGTCCTCCGTCAGCGCCAGGGCCGCCACCGTCCAGCCGCCCGCATGCAGCTCATCCAGGGCCGGCCAGCGTTCAATGCGCGTCCAGGGCACTTGGAAGACGGTGCCCATCGATACGCGCACGCTGCGCCGATACAGGGGGTCCGCGCACCGGGGAGTCACCAGCACGGCGTCAATCCCGAGGGCTGCGGCGCTGCGGAAGGCAGCTCCCACATTCGTGTGGTCCACCAAGTCTTCCAGGATGGCGACGCGGCGCGCCCCGGCCCCGCCGCGCGCCCCGGCCAGCAGGTCGGTCACCGACGCCAGCTCAGGCCGATTCATGGCGGCCAGGGCACCCCGGTGCAGGTGAAAGCCGGTGAGGGACTCCAGCAGTTCCTCCGGGGCGATGAACACGGGTACATCCCCGCCGTCGTCGCGGCCCTCGCAGCCCGCGGCCGCCGCGATCACCGGGCGCATCTGCTCCCAGTGGCGCGGCGCCATGAGGAAGGAGCGCGGGGCATGCCCGGCAGCAACGGCGCGGGTGATGACCTTCGTCGACTCGGCCATGTACAGGCCGCGCTCAGTCTCCAGGCGACGCCGCAATGCCACGTCGGTCAGACTCGTGTAGTCGGCCAGGCGCGGATCCGCGGCGTCGTCGAGACTCTCGAGGTCGACAATCACGAGCGGGTCTTGCCCCGGGCGTCGCGGCCGACCGCGGCGAACAGCGGATCGGCCACCACGGCCGCCTCCTCCTCCGCCTCCGGACCGGCGAACTGGCTCTGGTAGAGCTCGTAGTAGGCGCCCTGGGCGGCCATGAGTTCCTCATGGTTACCCTGCTCCACAATGTCGCCGTGCTCCATGACCAAAATCGTGTCCGCATCACGGATGGTGGACAGGCGGTGGGCAATGACGAAGCTGGTACGCCCCTGACGCAGCCCCACCATGGCCTTCTGGACCAGCAGCTCGGTGCGCGTGTCCACACTGGACGTGGCCTCGTCGAGCACCAGGATCTGACGGTCGGCGAGGAAGGCCCGAGCAATCGTGATGAGCTGTTTCTCGCCCGCGGACACCCCGGCCCCGGAGTCGTCAATGATGGTGTCGTAGCCATCGGGCAGGGACCGCACAATGTGATCGACGCTGGCGGCCTTGGCGGCGGCACGCACCTGCTCGGCAGTGGCGCCGGTTGCGCCGAAGGCGATGTTCTCCCCGATCGTCCCCTCGAACAGCCAGGTGTCCTGCAACACCATGCCGATCTGCTCACGCAGCTCGTCACGGGACAGGTCCTTGGTGTCGATACCGTCGAGCGTGATCGTGCCGGACTGCGGATCGTAGAACCGCAGCAGCAGGTTGACCAGGGTGGTTTTGCCCGCACCGGTAGGGCCGACAATGGCGACAGTCTGGCCGGGCTCCACCACCAGGTTGAGGTCGGTGATGAGTTCGGTGTCCGGGCTGTAGGAGAACTTGACGTGGTCGAAGACGACGCGGCCGGCCACCCGCTGCGGCAGGGCACGAGTCGCGGTCTCGGACTCCTCCGGCGCATCCATGATCTCGAACAGGCGCTCGGCGCTGGCCGCCCCAGACTGCAACAGGTTGGCCATGGAGGCCAGCTGCGTAATCGGCTGGGTGAACTGCTGGGAGTACTGGATGAAGGCCTGCACGTCGCCCAGGGTCATCTGACCGCCCGTGATCTTGATGCCGCCGATGACGGCGATGATGACGAAGTTGAGGTTGGAGACCACGCGCATGGCCGGCTGGATGGTGCCGGAGATCCACTGGGCTTTGTAGGAGCCGTTGTACAGGCGGGTGTTCTCCTTCTCGAACAGCTCGTTGAAGGTCTGTTCGGAGGTGAACAGGGTCACCGCCTCGTGGCCGGTGAAAGCCTCTTCCACGACGCCGGACACATCACCGGTCGCATCCCACTGCTCGGTGAAGTGCGGCTGGGCGCGGGAGGCGATGACCAGGGTGATGATGAGGGCCACCGGCAAAGTCGCCAGCGAGATGAGCGATAGCTGTACCGAGACGGTCAACATCATGACGAAGACGCCGATGACGGTGATGATCGAGTTGAGCGCCTGCGACAGCGTCTGCTGCAGGGTCTGGGTGATGTTGTCGACGTCATTGGTGACGCGCGAGAGCATGTCACCGCGGGAGCCGTGGTCGATGTATGACAGCGGCACCCGGTCGAGCTTGGCGGACACCTCGGCACGCATGCGCTGGCCGGTGCGTTGAATGACTCCAGCGAGGATGCGGGCCTGCAACCACAGGAACAGGGCGGAAAGGGCGTACAGGGCGAAGGTCTGGAGCAGCACCACCGCCAGCGCGTGAGTGTCCAGGCCCTGGCCGACGACGACGTCGTAGGCGGAGAGCATGTCGGCGTAGGTGTCCTGGCCGGCCGAGCGCAGCACCTGCTCGAGCTGGTCGCCCGAGAGCCCGTCGGGCAGCCCGAATCGGGATAGCAGTGTGCCGAGCACGCCTTCGAAGATGACGTTCGTGGCGCGGGCGAGCACCTTGGGCGCGATGACGTTGAGGATGACGGCGGTCGCGGTGAGCACGACCACGGCCGCGATACGCACCCGTTCCGGGCGCAGTTCGTGGAGTAGCCGCTTCCAGGTGCCGGTGAAGTTTTGGGCCTTCTGGCCGGGGGCTCGGCGGGGTCCGGGTCCGTGGCTCATGCCGCCTCCTCTGCGCTGATCTGGGACAGGACAATCTCTGCGTAGGTGGGGCAGGTGTCCATGAGCTCCTCGTGGGTGCCGATGCCGACGACGTGGCCCTCATCGAGCACGACGATCTGGTCGGCGGTGCGTACGGAGGCAACACGCTGGGCGACGACGACGATGGTCGCCCCGCCGGTGGCCTGCGGCAGGCCAGCCCGTAGCCGGGCGTCGGTGGCGTAGTCGAGGGCGGAGAAGGAGTCGTCGAAGACGTACACGCCGGCCTGACGTACGAGGGCTCGGGCGATCGCGAGTCGCTGCCGCTGCCCGCCGGAGAAGTTGACGCCGCCCTGGTCGACCTCATGGTCAAGACCGTCATCGAGCGCCTGGACGAATCCGGCGGCCTGGGCGGCCTCGAGGGCGGCCCACAGCTCGGCGTCGGTGGCGTCCGGTTGACCGTGTTGCAGGGTGGAGCGAATGGTGCCGGAGAACAGGTAGGCCTTCTGCGGCACGGTGGCCACATTCTGCCTCAGCTCATGCGGGTCCAGCTCGCGCACGTCGACGCCGTCGACGCTCACGGAGCCCTCGGTCACGTCCAGCAGGCGCGGCAGTAGGTTAGCCAGGGTGGTCTTGCCGGAGCCGGTGGAGCCGATGAAGGCGGTCGTCGTGCCCGGGGTCATGTCAACATTCACCTCCGCCAGCACGCGCGAGGCCGCACCCGGGTAGCGGAAGGTGACATTGTCCAGCGTCACCCGGCGACCGCGGCTCCCGGTGTCGGCGCCGCCGGGTGACGCTGGAC
>NZ_JAWDJJ010000254.1:0-5199 GCF_032465695.1 Actinomyces sp. MRS3W | reverse complement strand
GTGCGGGGGCGTCGGATGCCGGGCTGGCGGGGGTGATGCCGTCGGGGTGGGTGCGCTTCCACCAGTGCCGCAGCGATTCCTTGGGGGCAATCGGCAAGTCACGCGAACGCGTCCACAGCGATGCCGGGAACGGCAGGGCGCCGATGCGCCCGTCCTTGCCCATGAGCCGGGTGGCCTTGACCCCCTCGGTGGCGGCCAGCCACGCCTTGCCGTTGGACATGAGCGGGGCGGTGGTGTTCATGGCCACATCCCACATGTCGGGTACGAGGCGACGTTTGACGTCCACACTGCGGGCGCGCAGGTGGATGAGGATGGTGGGGATGTCGATCTTGACCGGGCACACCTCCGCGCAGGCCCCGCACAGCGAGGAGGCGAAGGGCAGGGTGTGGACCGGATCGTCGTCGTCCAGGCCCTGCGTGAGCTGCGGGGTGAGGATCGAGCCGATGGGCCCGGGGTAGACCGAGCCGTAGGCGTGCCCGCCGGTGTGCTGGTAGACGGGGCAGATGTTCATGCACGAGCCGCAGCGGATGCAGGCGAGCGCCTGGCGGCCGATCGGGTCGGTAAGGACCTTGGTGCGGCCGTTGTCCATAAGGATGAGGTGGAACTCCTGCGGGCCGTCGCCCGGAGTCACCCCCGTCCACATGGACGTGTAGGGGTTCATGCGCTCGCCGGTGGCGGAGCGGGGCAGCAGCTGGGTGAAGATCTCCACGTCCTGGAAGCGGGGGACCAGCTTCTCAATGCCCATGAGGGTGATGAGCGTGTCCGGCAGGGTCAGGCACATGCGGCCATTACCCTCGGACTCGAAGATGGAGACGGTTCCCGTCTCCGCCACACCCATGTTGGTGCCGGAGACGGCCACCTTGGCGTGGAGGAACTTGCGGCGCAGGTGAGCGCGCGCGGCGGCGGTGAGCTCTTGCGGGTTGTCGGATAGGTCCTCGGGGGCGTCGCCCATGCGGTCCAGGAAGATGCCGCGCACTTCGGAGCGGTTGCGGTGGATGGCCGGGACCACGATGTGGGAGGGCATGTCGTCGGCGAGCTGGACGATCATCTCCGCCAGGTCGGTCTCGTGGGCGGTGATGCCCTCGTCGGCCAGGTACTCGTTGAGGTTGGTCTCCTGGGTGGCCATCGACTTGATCTTGACGACGTCGTCGACTCCCTTGGACTTAATGATGTCGGCGACGATGCGGTTGGCCTCCGCGGCGTCGCGCGCCCAGTGGACGATCCCGCCGTTGGCGGTCACGTTCGCCTCGAACTGCTCCAGCAGCTCGGGCAGGCGGGAGGCGACCTCGAACTTGACGGCCTCGGCCGCGTTGCGCAGGTCCTCCCAGTCCGGCATCTCGTCCACGCGCATTTGCCGCTTGTTGCGGATGGTGCGGGTGGCGTGGCCCAGGTTGCGGCGCATCTGGGTGTTGGCGAGGGTCTTGTGGGCGCCCTCGGGGAAGGTGTGGCCCCAGCGCAGCGTGTCCTGCGGGACCGCGACGTTGGTGCGCCAGCCGCCGGTATGAGGCTGCTCGTCGGGTGTGGAGGCGGGCATACCGAGGAATGTCTGGGTCATCAGAGCTTCACCTGGTCCTTGTTGGGCTGGAAGGAGGCGTGGCCTTCGAAAGGGGCCTCCTTGGTGGAGGCGAGGATCTCCGCCAGGTGCATGACGCGCACGCCGGAGTTCACGCGGGACAGGGCCCCGCCGATGTTCATGAGGCAGGAGTAGTCACCGGTGCACAGCACCTCGGCGCCGGTGGACATGACGTTGGCGGCCTTGTCGGCGACCATGGCGGTGGAGGTGTCCGAGTTCTTAATGGAGAAGGTGCCGCCGAAGCCGCAGCAGACCTTCTCATCCGGCAGCTCGATCAGGGTGAGCCCCTCGACGGCGCGCAGCAGCCGGTAGGGGCGGTCCCCGACATGCGCCACCCGCATGGAGTGGCAGGTGGGGTGGTAGGTGACGGTGTGCGGGAAGTAGGCGCCCACGTCCTCCAGCCCGAGTACGTCGATGAGGAACTCGGAGATGTCGTAGGTGTATGCGCTCAAGGCGTCCACGCGCTTGACCAGCTTGGAGTCGCCGACGTGCTCGGCCACCAGGCGCTGCTCGTGGCGGGCGGCTCCGGCGCAGGAGCCAGAGGGCACGACGACAGCGTCCCACTCCCCGTCCAGGACGGGCTCGAAGGTCTTGACGTGGTTCTCCACAATGGAGGCGGCCTGCTTGAAGTAGCCGGTGTTGGCATGCATCTGGCCACAGCACGCCTGCCCCTGGGGGAAGACGACTTCGTGGCCGAGACGTTCAAGGATGCTGACGGTGGCCTGTGCGGCCTGTGGGAACATTGTGTCTGCCAGACAGGTGGCGAATAGTGCGACGCGCACGGTGTGGGGTCCTTTCCTCCACGAAAAGCATTGGCGTAACCGTGACCAGGTTAGGGCGGCGGCGCGGCTGGCTCCACCACTTAGCGGAATCGCCTTCGACGCCCCTTGAAGAACCCTGAAATCATGCGGGAAAACGGAACCTGTTGGAAGTTGCTTGTGGGGGTTGCGAGCCGCGTTGAGGGAGTGGTCTGGGTCGCATTGCGCAAGCCTTGGCTTCGGTTTTCCTCACCTGTGGTGCGAAGCGCTCCAGGTGCAGGAGCTCCCGCAGGCGACGGCGCGAGCGTGGCCGGGAGCGGTCAGGAGTGGTTTCCGGTCCCGATGAGAATGACGAGGTCGCAGTCAACGGACAGGGCCACCTCGTTCAGGGTGAATCGCTCCGATTCTCCATCCAGCTCGGCGTGCTCGGTGTCGAGGATCCGGTTGGCCTCGGTCCCGGGGACGGTGACGAAGGCGCACTGTTGGGGGACGTACTGGTAGAGGTCGGGGTGGATGGGTGGCAGCAGGGCAGGAGTGGTGGTCGCGGCGTCGTCAAGCGCTTGGCTCGTGGTCGGATCGACGTTGACGACGGCGTGGAACCAGTAGGGGCGGTCGGGAGCAGGCAGCTGGGACTCGCCCTCGTCGACCCGATACTGCCCGACAAAGTGCGCCTCGGTGGCGGCGATGGCCGGCATGCGGCTGGTCACCGAGTCCACGGAGGTTTGGACGGTCGGCTGCTCGGGAACGTATTCGGTGAACTCGGCGAAGCGGTTATCCTGCGCCTGCCGCTGGGACGGCGAAGTGCAGGCGGTCAGTGCCAGCGCGAGCGCCGCGACGGCGGCGAGCAGGGGTAGGCGGCGAGCCGGGTACCCCTGCTCGCGATCGCCCCCGGATGGCGTGGCAGCACCCGTGACCGTTGCCCGGCTGGGGCACGCACCGCCGTCGTGCACGCCGCCGGGGTCCGGGCGCAGCGGCACGGGTACGGAGCGAGGCCATGGGCGGAGTCTGCCAGAGAAAACCCGGGCGGGACGGTTACCGATCATGCCGGCATGTAGGCGCCCAGCCATCCCTGGGAGGCGGCGAACACGAGGCAGCACAGCATCAGCAGCAGGCCGATGGAGTAGGGGGCCACCTTCTTGAGGAGCTCCGCATCGGTGCCGGGGGCATCGACGGCGGTGGTCGCGATGGCGAGGTTCTGCGGGGAGACGATCTTGCCCAGGCCGCCGCCGATGGTGTTGGCGGCCAGCAGGATGCGCGGGTCCAGACCGGCCCCGGCGGCCGCCGTCGACTGGAGGTTGGCGAACAGCGCGCCGGCGCTCGTGGCAGAGCCGGCCACGGCCGTGCCGATCCAACCCAGCACGGGGGAGAGGAAGGCGAAGGCAGCGCCGGTGGTGGCCAGGGCCGCACCAACCGCAGTGGTCTGGCCGGAGAAGTTCATGACGTAGGCCAGCGCCATCACCATGGCGATGGTGAGGATCGACATGCGCAGGGAATAGATGGTGCGCGGCAGCACCATGAACATCTTGCCCACCGAGGTTTGGAAGCGTCCCCCGGACGAGCGGGTGCCGTACACGAAGGTCACGATGATGGCGGTCAGGATGATCCACGTGCCGGGGTTGGACAGCGTCTGCAGGTTGTACACGGCGGAGGTGGCGGCCTCGCCGTCGGGCGTGAGCAGGTTGCCGTACACGCCCGGCCACGGGATCTTGATGTCGGTGCCGGACAGGACGTCGGACAGGTCAACGCCGAACTTCCACAGCTTGGTGACGGCGATGATGACGACGACGAGGATGTAGGGCAGCAGCGCCAGCATGACGCGCTCGCGGTCGGGCTTGTCCGCGTCATCGATTTCGGTGCGGTACTCCTCCGGGGTGCTCGGGGTCCATGCCAGCAGGAACAGGTAGGCGACCGCGAAGGCCAACAGCGCGGCGACCACGGAGGACAGCTCGTAGGAGATGCTGGGAGTAATGAAGTGCCCGGCGCCGGCGGCGATTCCCGACACCAGGGCGAGCGGCCACAGCTGCCGCAGCCCGCGTGCGCCGTCGAGGATGAACAGCAGCAGGAAGGGCACGACCACCATGATGATGGCCGACAAGTGACCCATGTTCTGGGCCACCGCCACCGGTTCTTCCCCGCCCAGGTTGGCGGCAGTGGTCGTCGGGATCGCCATGGCGCCGAAGCCCACATAGATGCCATTGCCGACGATGGTGGTGGTGGCGGCCTTGAGCTTGGGCAGTCCCAGGGTCACCAGCATGGCGCCGGTGATCGCCACAGGGGCGCCGAAGCCGGCCAGCCCCTCGAGCAGCGAGCCGAAGCAGAAAGCGACGATGAAGGCCTGGACGCGCTGGTCGCCCTTGCCGATGGTGTTGAAGACAGCTTTGAGATCCTGACTGCGCCCGGAAGATTCGGTGAGGTTATACAGCCAGACCGCCGCGACGATGATGTAGATGATGGGCAGGAAGCCCATGGCCAGGCCCTGGGTGGCCGACAGCGCCGTCATCCCCACCGGCATGTGGAAAGCCACGATGGCGATGACGGCCGAGAACACCAGCGAGATGATGGCGCACCAGTGGGTGGCGACCTTGAAGACCCCCATGAGCACGAAGAACGCGATCAGCGGCAGCAGGCCGACGAACGCGGTGAGAAAGACATTACCGGCCACGGCGGTTGTGGACGGCGTAAAAGTCGTGGCGGACAGGAGCGTTGAGAGTGTCATGAGAGGTTCCGGGGCGGTTGGGGACGGCGGTGTCGCGGCTGATCGGCATCGGCTGACGCTGCGGTAATGAGCGGATCATCTCATCTTTTTACCGATCGTGCGTAAGGCTTGGCGGTCCTCTTTGCTCTCGGGACGTCTGCCGCGGCCCAGAC
>NZ_JAWDJJ010000253.1:0-5907 GCF_032465695.1 Actinomyces sp. MRS3W | reverse complement strand
CTCACCGCCACACTCGACGCCCTGTACGCCTCGCCTACTAACCCGGCCGACGACGCCACGCAGACCGCCTCCCCGCTCGACGCCCCGGTGCTGGCCGCCGCCCTGCACACCCACCCCGATGTCCTCGACCTCATCCGCGCCGCCGAGCACGCCACCGCCCTGCGCGACCTCGCCTACCAGCTGCTGGGCCCCGCCCACGACCCCGACGTCGCCCGCAGGGCCCTGGCCGTCATCCTGGCCGCGCTGTCCGCGGTCCGCGCCGGATTGGGGAGTAGCCCGGATCGTAGCGCCGTCAGCGTCGAGGTCACCCTGTGGATCCGGGAGGTGACCCGCGTGGACCGGGTCCTGGACGCCCGGCCCGCCTTCCGCTGGTCCGACGCCGCAACCGAGGTGGTCGACGACGATGCACAGGCTCGGCCCGCCCTGTACTGCCGCGCCTGCGGCCGCTCCGGCTGGGGCATCGTCCTGGCCCCCACGGGACAGGGCGAGAAGCACGACCAGTCCACCATCCGCCGCGACCACCTGCAGGGCAACCCCCGATTCCGGGCCCTCCTGCACGCCCCCGGGGAGGAGGCCGACTACCGACATCGCCTCAACGCGGGGGAACTCAACGTTGAATCCCACTACCCCGGGCTGCGCTGGTACTCCGTGGACGGCCGGGAACTGCTCGCCCACCCGCCGCAGGACGCCGACCTGCAGACCCGTGAGGGCCGCTTCCTGCCTGTACTCACCCTGACCGGGGACGAGCGCACCGTCGCCGAGGGCTCCACCCGCGACGTATGTCCCTCCTGCGGCGCCACGGACTCCATCCGTTTCCTCGGCTCCGCCGTCGCCACCCTGCTGTCGGTCTCGCTCACCACGCTGTTCGGCGACGACGCCCTCGACGACGCCGAGAAGCGCGCCCTCATCTTCACCGACTCCGTTCAGGACGCCGCCCACCGGGCCGGCTTCGTGGACCAGCGCTCCCACACCATGAGCCTGCGCTCCGCCCTGCGCAGCGCCCTGACCGCGGATATGTCGATCGATGCCTGGACCGATGCCGCCCTTGAGGCCGCCCGCGGCAGTGCGTTTGACCGATATCGGCTGGTCCCCTCCGCCCTGGCCGAGCACGAGCGCTTCCGCCCCTACTGGGACCCGGAGGCCAGCCGCGGCGGGCGCCGCACCGCGGAGGGCTATGTGCGCCGTCGGCTCCAGTTCGATATCGGCCTGGAGGTCGGCCTCCAGTCCACCTACGGCCGCACCCTGGAGGCCACCGGCTCCCTCACCGTGCACGTGGCTGCCGGACGCGCCAGTGTCCTGACCCGAGTCGCCCGTGAGGCCCTCGGCGGCGAGCAGCAGGCGCTGGACGGCTTCGATGCCGTCACCGATGCCGAGCTGCTCGCCTGGGTGCGCGGCACGCTGGAGCATATGCGCCGCGACGGCGCCATCGACCACAAGTGGCTGGACCGCTACAAGGAGAACGACGGCAAGCGTCTGTGGATCTGGTACATGCGCAATCGCCGCCAGGGTCAGCCCGCCTTCCCCGCCGGCCGCACCGCCCCCGCCTTCCCCGAGGTCGGCGGGAGCCTGGACACGCGCCGCTCCGCCTTCGTGCCGGTCGGATCGGCCCAGTCCTGGTACGCGGGCTGGACCCGCAAGTGCCTGCACGTCACCCCGACGCATGCCGCCCGGCTCGCCCGCGCCCTCCTGACCGGCCTGGCCAGGGCAGAGATCCTGTCGGCCACCGCCACTTCTACCGGCGGCACCGTCTACGGTATTCCCGCCCAGCACGTCGTCGTCTCCCCGCTGTACGACGCCACCGGTGAGAAGCTGCTGCTCGTATGCGACACCTGCCGCAGCCAGCTGCCCGCCGCCCCGGCCACGGTCGGCCAGCTCGACGGCGCCTGCTGCCTGACCACCGACTGCCCCGGCCGTCTGCACGCTCAGCGGCACCAGGCCGAGAGCTTCTACCGGGACATGTACGCCGGGGCGCATGTGCGCCGCGTCGATGCCCACGAGCACACCTCCCTACTCGATGCCCAGGAGCGCACCAGCATCGAAACGGCCTTCAAGCGCCCCGTGCAACGCCCCGGCGACCCCAACGTGCTGGTGGCCACCCCCACCCTGGAGATGGGTATCGACATCGGCAACCTGTCCACCGTCATGCTCGGTTCGCTGCCGAACACGGTGGCTTCCTATGTGCAGCGGGTCGGCCGGGCCGGCCGGTACAACGGCTCCGCCCTGGCGCTGGCATACGTGCCCGGCAGGCGCACGCAGCTGCCCCTGCTGGATGATCCGTCCCGTCTCCTGAACGGTTCGGTCAGGCCGCCGTCCACCTACCTGGGGGCGGAGGAGATTTTGCGGCGCCAGTTCATCGCCTACGTCATTGACGTACTCGCCCGGGAGCACCACCCCGCCGTCCCCTCCGGCGGACACGGCACCGGCAACGCCCGCACCGCCCTGAGCAACGCGGAGGATTCCTTCATCGGCGTCGTATGCGAGCGGATTGCTCGCGATGGGCGCCTCCTGGTCGGGGCCTTCGCCGCCACCTTCGCCGACCGCACCCCGGCGCTGACGCGGCTGGAAGCCTGGGTCCGTCACGACGACGGCGCCGGCCCGCGCCAGATGCTGCAGCGCGCCGCAAACGAGCACCAGCAGGAGGCCGAGCAGCTCCGGATTCAAAGCCGACGGATCGAGAAGGCTCTGCCCGAACTGCGCGCCGCGACGGAGCGTCCCAACCCCACCGAAGAGGACCGGCGTGCCCTGCGCGCCGCCGAAGGCGCCGAGCGCGCCGTCCAAGCCCGGCGGCTGGACCTGGAGCAGGAGCACTGGGTCTCCGCCCTGGAGCGGCACGGAGTGCTGCCCAACTACGCCCTCATCGACGACCTGGTACGGCTGTCGGCGCACGTATCCTGGCGCGACCCGGACAACGATGAGTTCCACTCCGAGCCGTACGACATCGACCGCGCCTCCGCACTCGCCCTCAGCGAGTTCGCCCCCGGCGCCACCTTCTACACCCACGGCATGGAGATGCAGATCGACGGCGTCGACGCCTCCGGCCTGGCGGGTCAGGCGCAGTGGTGGCTGTGCTGCGAGACGTGCGGCTATGTCGAGGTCCACCAGCCACAGGAGACCGTCCCGGCGGCCCCTGCCGAGTGCCCCCGTTGCCATGACACCGCCATCTCCGACGTCGGGCGGGCGCGCCGAGTCCTGCGCCTCAACCGGGTCTTCGCCGACGTTCCCAAGGAAGACGCGCGCATCGGGGATGGCAGCGAGGAGCGCATCCGCACCAGCTTCGAGGTGGTGCCCCTGGCGGACTTCAACCCGGAACGGATCGAACGCCAATGGAGCGTCAAGTCCGGTTTCGGCCTGGTCCGCTACCGCGGTTTGCCCCTGCGGTGGCTCAACACCGGCAGGGCCCAGGCGGGGCAGTCGGTGGACCGGGTCGGCTCCGTACCCATCTCCTCCCGCGACTTCCGACTGTGCGACGCCTGCGGCAAGCTCGATACGGACACCGGTGTATCCGTTCCCCGCGAGCACCGGCCCTGGTGCGAGCACCGCACCGACCCCAAGGAGCATGTGGTCCAGGTGGACCTCATGCGCGACCTCACCACCGAGGGCATCGCCCTGGTGCTCCCCGTGGGACTGAACGGATACCAGGACGGCCTGGCGTCCCTGGCCTCCGCGCTGCTCCTCGGTCTGGAGCTGCTCACCGGCGGCGCCCCCGATCACCTCGATATCACGCCCGTCCCCTACCCCGTGCCCGATGGGGACGCCGGCGAGACCCGGCCCGCCCTGCTCCTGCACGACGTCGTGCCCGGCGGCACCGGCTACCTCACCGACCTCGACGACCCCGACCGGCTGTGGGAACTGCTTGTGCGCACCGGCCAGCACCTGGAGAACTGTCCTTGCCGTGGCGAGGAGGCGGCCATGTGCCACCGCTGCCTGCAGCCTCATGCGGTCGCCGCTGGAGTCACCCGCATGGCCGCGCTGCACGCGCTGCGCCAGCTGGTGGGTATGGACGAGGAGGATCTCTTCGCTGACCTCGAGCCGGACCTGCCCGGCTGGGAGGCCACCGATGAGGCGGTGCACGCCGGCACGGGTGAGAGCCCCCTGGAGGCGAGCTTCCGCACCGCGCTGGTCCAGCGCCTGCACAAGACGATGGATGTGCGCACCGTCGGTGACGCCTCCGGCGCGCCCGCGCTGGATCTTGACGGTGGACGCTGGCAGATCCGGCCCCAGCTTGACGCCCATGGAACCCGCCCCGACTTCACCTGCCGCCGCCCGCTGGGGCGCTCCCCCATCGCCGTGTACACCGATGGTCGGAACTACCACGCCTCCCTCACCCACAATCGGCTCGCCGACGACGCCGCCAAGCGCGCCCGCCTGCGCGCGCACGACTACCGAGTTGTCTCCCTCAGCTTCGACGACCTCAACAACGCGTGGAACCCCGCCTGGCTCGACGACGCCGCCATCCGTCAGCTGCAGGCCGGCATGCCCCGCCCCGCACGCGCCGGCGCCGTCACCGAGCAGGCGGTGACCGCCTGGCGGGGCGGGCCCATGGAACTGCTCGTGACGATGCTCCTGGATGACGCCGATGGCGAGGGCCCCTCCGGAACGGCCCTGAGCGCCCTGGCCGACTGTATCTGGAGTCCGCTCATCTTTGGCGTCACCAGTCACCTCCCCCTCAGCGGCGCCACCGCCATGCGTTATGTCCCCGCCACCCAGCAGGAGAACGACCCGCTGTGGGAGGCGCTGCGGGCGCTCCGGCCGAACGACCGCCTGCCCGAGCCGACTACCGCCAGCACACTCACCTCCTGTTCGGTGTTCGTGGCCGACCACCTGTCCCTGGCCATACAGCTCACCAACACCTCCACCACCGGCATGGCGCTCATACTCGACGACTCCGAGGAAGCACTCGCCTCCCCCACGCACGCCGAAGACTGGCGCACCTGGCTGAGGCTCAGCAACGTGCTCGCCCTGGCGCAGGCTCCCATCACCATCACCACCGCCTCCCTGGCCCTGGAAGAGCTGCAGGACCGGGCTCGCACCGAGGCCGTCCTCGGCAGCACCGAGGCGCCCGTCGAGCGGATGCGCGCCCTCGGGTGGGACGCCGTGGACACCACGCTGACCCCGCCCGCGGTGCTGGCGCTGCTACCCCACCTGGCAACCGCCGGCATTGCCCGGGACGGCGAAGGCGAGGAGGCGGCCGACGGCATCATGACCGACCTGTCGTGGCGGGAGGCGCAGGTCGCCGTCGTCGCCGCCGACGGCGGGAGTGAAGAGAGCGACGTGGCCGCGTTGAGAGAAGCCGGGTGGCACGTCGTCGTCGCCGGGGATGATCCCGAATCCGCCGCCGCACAGGTCTGCACGCTCCTGGAAGGACACTGACATGCCCGCAATCGTCTGGCCCAGCAGCAAGGTCAAGGACGCGACGTCCAAAGACCCGTCATTGCAGGCGAAAATAGGCCCGTTCCTGAACAAGCTCGCGGGCGCCAGCACCAGCGCCGGGCTGCATGTGGAACCGATCCGAAACGCCCGGGACAAGCGCGTACGCACCGCCCGGGTCACCGGCTTCTACCGGGCGGTGCTATTCGAACTGGATGCGGGTTCCGAACCCGTCTACGTCTTCCACGGCATCTGGCCACACGACGAGGCGATCAAGATCGCCGAGTCCGTCACCGTCCGCATCAACCCCGCCAACGGCACCACCGAGGTCACCCGGATCCAGGACGCCATCGCGCAAGGAACCGACGCCGTCGAACAGGCACGGCGCGAGGCCCAAGCCAAGCTGGATGCCGCCCAGCGCGAGGCCGCGGAGATCACGCGCGAGGCTGCCCGCGTCCGGGCCGCCAATGCGCAGGCTCGGCAGGACGCCGCGGCGTCGGGAACCACGGCGGCGCCGCCAGCCGGTTCAGCACCGGGAAC
>NZ_JAWDJJ010000252.1:0-7353 GCF_032465695.1 Actinomyces sp. MRS3W | reverse complement strand
TCGGTGCGCAGCGCCAGGTGCGCCTGGCGGGCGCGGCGAGCCCGCTCCCCCGCCCACAGGGCCGCCGCGATGACGCCCAGCTGCACCACCGACAGCACGGCCGCGCCCCGCAGATCGAGGTAGCGGGCAGTGAGCTGGTAGATCTCGGTCTCAATGGTGCCGGCGCCGGTGCCGCCCAGGACGAGCACCACCCCGTAGGCGGTGGCGCACAGCAGGAAGACGGTGGCGGCCGCGGAGGCGATGGCGGGCAGCAGGCTCGGCAGGGTGACGGTGCGCCAGGCCCGCCACGGGGAGGCGCCGAGCGTGCGGGCCGCCTCGACGGCGCGCGGGTCCAGGCGCGACCACATGGTCCCGACGTTGCGCACCACATACCCGTAGTTGAAGAACACCAGCGCGGCGACCACCGCCGTGCGCGTACCGTCCAGCCCCAGTCCGCCCAGCGGCCCGCCGGTGGTGACCAGAGCGTGGAAGGCGGTGCCGACGACGACGCTGGGCAGCACGAAGGGCACAGTCACCACGCCGCGCAGCAGGTCGCGCCCGGGGAAGCGGCGCCGGTAGAGCACAAGCGCCCCGGGGATACCGAGAATGACGCAGATGGCGGTGGCGGCGAGCGCCTGGATGAGGGTCTGTTCGATGACCCGCCAGGTGCGCGGGCGTGCGAGGACCTCACCGAAGCCGCCTAGGTCGAGGTGCCCGTCGGGGATGACGCCGCGCGCCAGCAGCGTGAGCACGGGCCAGGCGAAGAAGACGCCGAGGAAGGCCAGCGGCAGCGCAACGGCGAGCGCCCAGCCGATCCGCTCCCCCGCCGTCGCCCGCGGCCCGCACGTCCCGTCCCCTCGCCGAGACCGGCACTTATCACGTGCCCAAACCGGCACTAATGACGCACCGAAACCGGCACTCATGACGTGCCCAAACCGGTCGTCATCGCCGCCGCGGTGGCCCTCGCGCACCGGCCCGCCCTCACGCACCAGCGCCTCCGGCTTCACGCACCGGCGCCCTGCCCCGCACGCCCACCGTCACTGGCCGACGGCCTCCGCCCAGGTGGCGAGCCATTCCTGCTGGTGGGCGGCGATGTCATCGGGGTCGACGACGATCGGGTCCTCCGCGGTCGAGCCGAACTGCTCGAGTTCCTTCGACAGGGCGGCGTCGGGGTCGACGGGGTACATGTACATGGCGTCGGGGATGGCCTCCTGGACGTCGCGGGAGAGCATCCAGGCGACGAAGGCAGCACCGCCGTCGGGGTTGGCGGCCCCGGCGAGGACCCCCGCGTACTCGACCTGGCGCGTGGCGGTGCGCGGCAGGACGGCGGTGGTGGTGGCGGCACCGTCGTCGGTGAGGGTGGCGGCGGGTGAGGAGGCGTAGGAGACGACGATCGGGTAGGCGCCGTCCCCGCCGCCGGCGGTGAAGTCGGTGTAGTAGGCGTCTGACCAGCCCTCGTCAATCTTGGTGCCGTTGGCGACAAGGTCGCGCCAGTACTGGGCGAAGCCGTCCTCGCCGAAGTGGCCGATGGTGGCCAGCAGGAAGGCCAGGCCGGTGGAGGAGGTGGTCGGGTTGACGGCGACGAACAGGTCCTTGTAGGCGGAGTCGGTGAGGTCCTCGAAAGTGGAGGGCGGCTCCAGGCCGTGGTCGGAGAACCAGAAGGTGTCCACGTTGACGCACACCTCCCCGAAGTCGATGGGCACGAGTGCGGGGGTGTCGTCGACGATGTAGGGAGCCAGATAGTCCGCGGCGCCGTCGGGCAGGTTGAGAGCGGTGGAGGTGTCGACGACGCCCTCGGCGAGGAGGCGGGAGGCCATGGTGTTGTTGATGCCGTAGACGGCGTCGCCCAGCGGGGCGTCCTTGGTGAGGATGAGTTTGTTGGCGACCTCGCCGCCGTCGCCGGAGCGCGCGATCTCCAAGGTGTAGCCGGTATCGGTCTCGAAGGCGGCGATGAGAGCGTCCGGCAGGTCGAAGGAGTCGTAGGTGACGACGGTGACGGTGCGCGCGCCTCCCGATGCGGTTCCGCTCGCCTCGGGGCTATCGGCGCCGGAGCCGCAGGCGGCGAGTGCGAGGCCGACGACGGCGGTGGCGCCCCCGGCGAGCAGCGCGCGGCGGGTGGGTCGGATGGTGGCGAGGCGGGGCGCGGCGGCGCGCCCGGTGGTCCGATTGGCGGTCATGGTGATCCTCCTGGATGGCGGTCCGGAGGGCCCGGGCACGCTGCGGCGCCCGGGGAGATCTCGACTTCCTTCGCCGGTGCGAACCGGATCAGGTTCGAGGGTCTGCGGCTTCCCGCACTCTCAGCGCCGTTGCCGCTGGCGAGCCGAGGCCCGCCGACGACGGGGCGCTCCCCTGTCGTTGTGGGAACAGCCTAGCGCGACGACGTCGGCGACGCCGATGTGGGGCGCCGCCCCAACCCGCGTGCCGCACGCCTGAAAGGCGGCTGAGCGATCCCCGGACAATGCGAGGTTGGCGGTGCGTCCGGGCCCGACGTCCCCAGACCCTGTGACAGGATCGGGGTGAAAGCCGGTGACCGGCCTGAGCAGCGCCCGTCGCCCGCTAGCTAGGTGTCCGTCGAATATCAGGGAGTCGTCATCATGAAGAACAGCCTCAGTTGGACGGTTACCTCCGCCCTCACCCTCCTGGTCTCCGGCGCAATCGCCGAGAAGGCCGTGGCTATTGGATGGCAGGCCGTCACCGGGCGGCCGGCGCCGCGCGAGGAGGACCAGGTGCTCAGCTACCGTCTCGGCGAGGTGGTCGCTTTCGCCGTCATCTCGGGCGCCGTCATGACGCTGACTCGCCAGTTGACGCTGCGTCAGGCCGCCAAGGTCCATGCCCGCCGCGGCGGCGTCGTGCCCGGCATGAGCGAGGCGCCCGCGCTGGAGGCCTAAGGGGACGTCGGCGACGTCAGAGCCACCAGCTTCGTTCGGGCCCCGGTTGGCAGTTTGGGGATGCCGCAGAGAGACAAGCCGCCAACGCCGCGCCCTATGGAACGCCACTTCACCGTTGGGTACGCCAGTTAGCGGTCTGCTGAAAGTTTCCGAGCCCTTCAGCAGGACCCTGAAGTGGTGTAGTAGACCTCGAACAGGCGTAGTAGACGCCGCGGTGGCGCAGGGTGGGCGTCGTGGTGGGCGCTGCCGTAGTTGTGCGGGCGCTCAAGTGGAGTGTGTGGCGGAACAGTATGTCTCTGCGCGCCCTGATGGTCGGCGTCGGCCAGGCAGCGGCCCCCAAAAGTGTCCATCTGTCGCAACTTTTGCCGCCGGCGCCGACCAACAGCCTTCAGAAACCGCATCCTACCGGGGCAAAATCAGTCAAGACCACCGGCAGGCACCGTCCTACAACTCAAAAGTTGCGACCAATGGACACTTTGCCACCGCCCACCGGCCTTGAGACAGCCAGCACCCACCAGCCCAAGAGGTACAGCAGGGAGAGTACGGGCGTAGTAAACGTCGGCGGCGCCGTCAGTGGCTGCGGCGCAGCGGGGTGACGGTTCCGTCGGCCGGGCCGGACGCCGTCGTCGTACCTGATCCTGAGCCCACGCCGTCCCAGTCGGGGATGAAGGGGCTGGGCAGCGGCTGGAACCAGTTGTCGAAGTGCTCGGGCGCGTCGGCGGGCGGAACCAGGCCCATGGCGATGAGCGCGTGAGCAGGCTGGTCGCGGCCCGACAGGGCATCCACCCAGCCCTCCCAGCGGGCTTCGTCGATGTCGGCACCGCGCGAGTCGGCGATGACGCCACCGAGGTTGAAGATGTCGTGAAGCACGAGGGCGTCGGCGACGTTGCGCACCAGGGGTTCATTGGCCGCCGGGACGGCGCCGACCAGGCGCAGAGACAGATCCCGCGCGGTGCCGCGCAGCTGGAAGACGAATTCGTAGTCGTAGCGGGTCAGCCAGAGCTGCGGCAGGGTGGTGCCGATGTGGGTCTCGTCGAGCTGGCCCAGGTGGGTGCCGCGGGGAAGCTCCGCGAGACCCTCAAGATCCTCGGCAACGGACATGTCGAACAGGAACGTGCCCAGCGCGAAGCAGCGGGCGGCGTCCTCTCCGAGCATGCGGGCCAGCCGCGGAGAGTACACCTCGGACAGCACGGTCGGGATGTCGTCCCAATCGGGGATGGGCAGATCGGCGGCCGCCTGGGCGGCTTCTTCCTCCATGCTCCCGAGATAGTCCTCGAGATCCCCAAGGTCCTCGGACATCGGGCCGCCGCCCTGAAGCATGGCAGCGAGGTCGGCCAGGCCGTCCCACGCGGTCGGAGGCTCCCATGCGAGTGCCTCCCACACCCCTATCTGCTTATCGCCGCGCACCTGCGTGCGTCCAGCCTCATAGTTACGCCAGGTCTGCTCGGAAACCCCGGCGCGGGCGGCGACCTCCCGGACGCTCAGGCCGAGTTCCTCCCGGCGAGCACGCATCGCCTCGGCGATGTCGGGATCGTCGGGCTCGTGAGGAGTATCGGTTGTGCGGTTCGGGCTCATGGATGCACTCCCTGGGATCCGGTACGGAGACGCGTGTACTGGCGGCAACCGCACGGCGACGTATGAACAGCGCCCCGGCGGCCGTAACCGATTTGTCTCCCGCAGCGTACATGTAGCTCCCGAGCAGCACCAGCACCGTGGCCGGGAGGTTCTTGCCTGAAGGCTCCCACGATCACTGCGTCGATTCCTCACATTGGGGATGCTCGGGGATGCCCGCGAAGGTTCGGTGGCGGCTCTTGATCCGGCTGCCCTCGCGGGCGGTTGGAGTGGGACCGCCGAAGGCGAAAAGGTCTGCCGGAGGTAAAAGGACCTGCCGGAGAGGAGAAGCCTTCCATGCACGATCCTCTGACCCCGAATCCCCGCCATGCACGGGGCCTCGGGTCATAGACATAGGGCTCACAAACGACCTGCACGGTTGTCGACGCCCAAGGCTTCGGCGCACCGGCAACAGCGTTGAGCGTGGCTACCGGTCTTCCGTCACGCGCGACCGTGATCCCCACCGGCGCCTCTCTCGTCGCCGCGCCACGGCCGCCGCAGCCGGTCACTGCGTGCGCCCGTTCCCGGGCGCTCCAGGACACGGCAGGCCTCCGCACACGGGAGAGTCACCCACGGGAGCCCCAAATCCGGACTTTTCCCCGCAATCTCGCCGGTTCACCCAGAGCGCCGGAATTCACTCCCGACCCTCCCGTGTGCGCCGAAGCCTCCGCCGCACACGGGAACCCCCTTAACCTTACCGACACAAAACCGGAAACCGCAGAATCACGCCAATTCCTCCGCCGCACCCGCATCCAATGTGTGCAACGGCCAACAAGCTCGCCCCTTCGTGACGCCTCCGCGCCGGTTCAGCGCAGTTGCGTAGGCTGAGACCATGAATTGGTTGCTGGCTGTCCGCGTCGTGTGCGCCCTTATCGTCGCACTGACAACCGTGGTCGGCGTCTTCGTATTCGGCCGCGCCTGCGTCACCATCGGCAACCGCATGGGCGTGGGCCGCCCCGTCCCCCGCGAACGCCTGCGGCCGGTCGGCCGCCGCCTGCTGCGCATGTTCGGCGAGGTCCTCGGCCACACCGCCTTCAAGGGCCGCCCCTGGATCCGGGCGGCGCACTGGCTGGTCATGGTCAGCTTCCCGCTGCTGTTCCTCACCCTGGTCACCGGCTACGGCCAGGTGCTGGCCGGGCCGCGCTGGGAGCTGCCGTGGCTCGGCCACCAGGCGTGGTGGTCGTGGGTCGTGGAGATCATTGCCTGGACGAGCCTGGTGGGCATCATCCACCTCATCACGGTGCGCCGCCGCCTCACCCGTCGCCGCGCCGCCGCGCCCCCCTTCGACGGCGACTCCGCGGGCGGCACCCGCACCCGCACTTCCCGCTTCGCCGGATCCAGCCAGGGCCAGGCGCACTTCGTGGAGGCGGTCGTGGCCGGCGTGGTCCTCTGCGTCATCGCCCTGCGGATGCTCGAGCACGCCCAGCTCGCCCTGTCCCCCGACCCGGCCGACGCCGCCCTGGCGCACTGGACGCACTTCCCGCTGACGGCCTGGACCGGCCCACTGCTGACGCCGCTCGGCGCAAGCGGCCTGGCCGCCGCGATCACGGTGGTGGCCACGCTCAAGGTCGTTATCTCCATGAGCTGGTTCGTGGTGGTCGGCCTACAGCCGTCGATGGGTGTGGCCTGGCACCGCTTCCTCGCCTTCATCAACCTCTACGCACGCCGCAACACCGACGGCACCAAGGCGCTCGGCCCCGCCAAGCCGCTGCTGCTGCCCGACGGCCGCCCGCTGACCGCCGACACCCTGGACGACCTCGACGCCGCCATGGAGGCCGCCGAGGAGGAGGGCACCGAGGTCAAACTCGGCGTCGAGCGCATTGAGGACTTCACCTGGAAGGGGCTGCTGGACTTCTCCACCTGCACCGAGTGCGGCCGCTGCCAGGATCTGTGCCCCGCTTGGAACACCGGCAAGCCCCTGTCCCCCAAGCTGTTCACCCTGGCACTGCGCGACCATCACGCCGCCGTCGCCCCCTACCTGCGGGCCGCGAGCGCGCTCGGGGTGGAACCCGATGAGGTCACCGAGGAGATGCTCGCCGAGCGCCGCAGCGCCCGCGGCCCCCTCAGCCGCCTGACCGGCATGACCGACGGTTTGGAGAACGACGACAACCTCGGCCTCGCCCCCGGCAGCGCCCACACCGGCGACATCCTCGGCGCCCTGCTCGCCGCCAAAGCCGCCCCGTCCGAGGTGGGCGTGGCCACGCGCCCGGCGCCCCTGGCCGGCGAGGTGATCCCGGCCGACGTGCTGTGGTCGTGCACCACCTGCGGTGCCTGCGTGGATCAGTGCCCGGTGGACATCGAGCACCTCGATCACGTCATTGACGTGCGCCGCCAGCAGGTGCTCATGGCCTCGGCCTTCCCCAAGGAACTGGGGCAGATGTTCCGCAAGCTGGAGTCCAAGGGCAACCCGTGGGGCCTGGCGGCGCGCAAGCGCATGGACTGGGCCAAGGGCCTCGACTTCGAGGTGCCCGTGGTGGGCGTGGACGTCGAGGACGCCTCCGAGGTGGACTACCTGTTCTGGGTGGGCTGCGCGGGCGCCTACGAGGACCGGGCCAAGAAGACGACGCGCGCGGTCGCCGAGCTGCTGCACACCGCCGGGGTGAGCTTCGCCGTGCTGGGCGACGCCGAGTCCTGCACCGGTGACCCGGCCCGCCGCGCCGGCAACGAGATCCTCTTCCAGATGCTGGCGGCGCAGAACGTGGAGACGCTGAGCGAGGTCGGCGCCCAGAAGATCGTGGTCACCTGCGCCCACTGCTTCAACACGCTGGCGCGGGAGTACCCGCAGGTGGGCGGGCACTACGAGGTGGTCCACTACACGCAGCTGCTCAGTCGTCTGGTGCGCGAGGGCCGGCTGCGGCCCGCGCCGCCACAGGCC
>NZ_JAWDJJ010000251.1:0-7194 GCF_032465695.1 Actinomyces sp. MRS3W | reverse complement strand
GTCAGAGCGTCGACCTCGGCGTGGGCGGTGCCGGCACCGCGATGATGGCCCTCGGCGAGGATGTCGCCGGCTGGGGAGAGGATGACGCAGCCAACTCGGGGATTAGGGCCAGCGGGTGCGTCGGGAGAGAATGCGATGGCGACGGCGCGGTGCATCGCGGCCGTTTCTGCCGCCGTGAACATGGTCGTGCGTCCTCTCCCCCGGGCACGCTGGGGAAGGGGCACACAGGTGCGGCGGCCAACAGGCACGCGACGCGACGCCATGTGTCCCGTGTGCGCTTCCCATCCGGACTTTCACCGTCGGTCCAGGAATTTCACCTGGTCAGCCGACCGCAGGATGCGGACGGGTCGCGGACTGTCACCGCCGGTTCGGACTTACACCGACCCCAGAGCACACGAGATTGTCTCGTTATGACGAGCATACCGTACACCACGATATGACCGATGAAGCCAGTAGCTGCGGTGAAGGATAGGACCGGCGACTATTTCTTGCGGTAGAGGGACTTCGTGGCGTAAACCGGCTCATTGGTCACCTGGATCCCCAGGGAACGGAAGATGCCCTCATCCACGGGTCCCAGGATCGTCGAGGTGTGGACGTCGCAGCCGCGCAGGCTCCCCAGCTTATCCAGGGCGCGGGCGGCATTGGGGTCCCCGTTGGCGGAGACGGCCAGGGCGATGAGGACCTCATCGGTGTGCAGGCGGGGGTTGCGGCTGCCCAGGTGATGGGTCTTGAGGGTCTGGATGGGCTCGATCGACTCTTTGGCGAGCAGATCGACCTTTCGATCGATACCGGCCAAACGCTTGAGGGCGTTGAGCAGCATCGCGGAGGAACAACCCAGCAACGGCGAGGTCTTGCCCAACTCGATGGTGCCGTCCGGCAGTTCAATCGCTGCGGCGGGCGCCTTCGTCGCCTGGGCGAGTTCAAGTGCGGGGGTGACGACGGGACGGTCCTCCTTGGCGATGCCGAGCTTGCTCATGAGCAGGGCGATGCGCCCGGATTGGACCGGCTCGAGCAGGTCCCGCTTCTCGGTGACCAGCGCCTTGTAGTAGCGGCGGATGACCTCCTGCTTGGAGGCCTCCCGGCATACCTCGTCATCGCTGATGCAATAGCCGGCCATGTTGACCCCCATGTCCGTGGGGGAGGCGTACGGGGAGGAGCCGAGAATCTCCTCAAACAGGCGGGACAGCACCGGGAACACTTCCACGTCGCGGTTGTAGTTGACCGTCTGCACGCCGTGGGCGGCCAGGTGGAACGGGTCGATCATGTTGACGTCGTCCAGGTCCGCGGTGGCGGCCTCATAGGCGATGTTGACCGGGTGGTCCAGCGGCAGGTTCCAGATGGGGAAGGTCTCGAACTTCGCGTAGCCGGAGGAGATGCCGCGGATGTGGTCGTGGTAGATCTGCGACAGGCAGGTGGCCATCTTGCCCGAGCCGGGGCCGGGGGCGGTGACGACCACTAGGTCGTGGGAGGTTTCGATGTACTCGTTGCGCCCGTACCCCTGTTCGGAGACGATGCGGGCCACGTCATTGGGGTACCCCGGGATGGGGTAGTGGCGGTAGACGGTAATGCCGAGCTTGTTCAGCTTGCGCTTGAACTCGGCGGCCTGCTGGTTGTCATCCGTCCACTGGGTGATGACGACACTGCCCACGTACAGGCCGTAGTCGCGGAAGGCATCCACGTGGCGCAGCACCTCGTCCTCGTAGGAGGTGCCGTGGTCGGCGCGAATCTTGTGACGAGCAAAATCCTTGGCGTTGACGGCCACGATGATCTCAACGTCGTCGGCCAGTTCGGCGAGCATGACGATCTTGTTGTCGGGGGTGAAACCGGGCAGGACCCGGGAAGCGTGCATGTCATCGATGAGCTTGCCGCCGAACTCCAGGTAGAGCTTGCCGCCGAATTGGGCGCGGCGTCTGGCGATGCGCTCGGACTGCAGTTTGAGGTACTTGTCCCGGTCGAACCCGATACGCATGCGTTCTCCTCATGGTCGCGGTGGTGGGTGCGGCCGAGCGGGAGGGCGCCGGCCTGACGAATCGTAACCCCGTCCGCCGGTGCGCCGGCCATCGGCCCGCAGGGTGGCGGAGCGAGATGAATGCAGCATGTGAAGAAGGGCGCCTCCCCGGGGGAGACGCCCTTCACCGTGTGCCCTCGCGCAGGGCTCGTCACATGGCGTTGACGCGCTTGGCCAGCTTGGACTTGCGGTTCTTCGCCTGGTTACGGTGAATAACACCCTTGGAGACGGCCTTGTCCAGCTTGCGGCTGGCCTTGCGCAGGTGCTCCTCGGCAGCCTGCTTGTCGCCAGCGTCGATGGCCTCGCGCGTGCGACGCACGTAGGTCTTGAGCTCGGACTTGACGGACTGGTTACGCAGACGAGCCTTCTCGTTGGTCCGGATGCGCTTGATCTGAGACTTGATGTTCGCCACTGTGAGTGAAGCTTTCTAGTATCTGATTGGTCAATGGCCGGAGAGAGGGTTGGCGCCGCGGGCGGACTTCAAGGGGGTGGAAGCACCCGGCTGGCCCGGTCGCCGGACCCCACAGCCGGCCAGGCCAGAGGTCCAGAGGCACTCTAGCACCCGGACTGCCGCCGAATCTCGGGTGGCCGGGATCCGATGACGTGAGCTGTGTCGCGCCGTCGTCGCCCTGCCTGTGTACGGTCAGGACCAGTGAGAGCGCAGGGCGGCGACGACGCCGTCAAAGGTGGCCCGGTCCAGGGTGGCCCCTTCGCGGCGAACTGCTTGCGGCCGAACGCTGAGGAGACGGTCCAGGCGCACCTCACTGGGGCGGCCCTGCTTGTCCCAGGCGCCGCTACCCACGTCGTGCCAGTAGCGTCCCCAGCGGGCCTCCTGGGCGGCGTCGAGGTCGTGGTCCTTGGAGGTCATCTGCGCCACCACGAGCCGCTTGCCGGTGCGGGCCAGGACGAGCACGGGTCGGTCCTTGCCTTGGTTGGGGTCCTCCTCGTAGGGCACCCAGGTCCACACCACCTCGCCGGGGTCCGCCTCGCCGTTGGGATCGGGGCGGTAGGTAAAGGCCGGCAGCCCCAAGGAGGCGACGTCGTAGACGCAGGTGCCTTCCCCCTGCGCAGGCACGAGCGGGGCGCCAGCTTTTTTCGTGGACTTGCGCCGATTCTGAGAGCGCACCTGCTCCCGGGCGGGGGAATCGTCCTGGAAGTAGGCGACGGCGCGGCCGGCCAGGTGCAGAACTCGGGAGAGTAGCGGGGACATGGAACGAGCTTAGCGGGCCGCCGCGTCAGGGCGGCGGGCTGCAAGCACTAACAGGCCCCAGTAGAGCACGCTGGAGCAGGCCGCCCACCCAACAATGGGGCCGATGCCCGCCCAGTCCAGGCTGCCGCTGGAGCTGACCGTCGTCGCCCCCAGGGTCAGTGCCCGCGTCACGAGCGCATACGGCCACAGGCCCGCTAGCGCCTGTGCCCGGGACAGCGCGCCGATACTGATGACGGTGCCGGCCAAGCCCAGGGCGACCGGCGCAGCGAAGGAGCGTAGGCGCAGGGACAGAGCCGACTGCAACCCGACCAGCGGCACCGCGGCCACGACCGCCAGCAGTGCCGTGAGGGCGAAACCTACCGGCACCCCACCATCCAGGTGCAGCACGAGGGCGCCGACCAGCCAGGTGAGCACCACCAGCACCAGTTGCATGACCGCCACCGGAAAGAGCACGACGGCGGTTTTGGCGGCAGCCACTGCCGCCGGGGAGTGTGGGGTGGTGAGCATGGCGTTCCAGGACATGCCTCGGTGTTCGGGACGCCACGCCGCCGCCAGCAGCAGACACACGCCGATGGAGAAGAAGAACAGTCCGTAGAACACGGTGACCTGGCTGGTCAAGGAATCCCAGGTGGCATCTAAAAGACCCTGGTTCATGGCGAAGTTGACCGACCCGGAGACGACGGCGAGCAGCGGCAGCGCCACCACGATCCACCACACCAGGGAGCGGCGCAGCTTGAGGGCCTCGACGGCGAGCAGCGCCACTGCCCGAGCCGGGGCAGATGCCGTAGACGGAGACAACATGGCGTTCACCTTTCGATCCGGTCCAGACGGGCGGTGGCCAGGGCGAAACCGACCGTGACGAGGGCCCCGAAACCCGCGATCCAGTCCAGGGGAGGCACGATGGTGTCAATGGCGCCCAGCGTCCTTCCGGTCTGGACGACGGGGCAGATCATGGCCCAGTAGCCCCAGGGCAAGATGCGGGCGACCCACTGCGGGGCGAGGAACATGTACATGGCGATGAAGGCTCCCAGCAGCCCGATGCCCACGCAGACAATCTGGTTGTCGACGGCGGCGGCGAGCAGGATATGCAGGGCGGTGAAGGCCAGAGCGACCCCGATCAGCAGGACGGTATAGCCCGCCCACGCGCCCCAGGGAAGCGGAACCGTCGCGCCGAGCAGGCCGGTCAGGGCGAGCAGCGCAGCCGTTTGCACCAGCAGGGCCGGAACCTCCACTAGCGCCAGGGCGGCGAGCTTAGCGCGGCACAGCCGTCCCGGCGTCAGGCCGGCTCCGGCCGCCAGGTACCAGCCGGAGCCCTCATGCTCAATGTCGGTGTGCCGACTGGCCAGGACGGCCACCAGGATCGGGGAGAACAGGGCGTTGATGATCGCATACTGCAGCAGCAGCACCTCCCAGGGATGCGTGGACGCATCAGTCAGGCCCGCCCGGGAAGACTCGGACAGTGGCGCCGCGAACAGGAGCGCGGTCAGCACCAGCACGACGACGACTGGCATGGTGCGCAGACGCCGCATTTTCGCCAGCTCCAGCCGTACGGAGGCCACGAAGGACAGGCGCGGTCCGGCAGCGGGCATCACAGCGCCCCCGCTCCACCGGTCAGGTCGATGAAGACGTCCTCCAGGCTGTGAGTTTCGCGCCGCAGCTCATGCACGGGGATGTCCGCGGCCACCAGCCGCCGCACCAGTTCGGCGGCGGCGTCGGGGGACAGCCCGGCCACACGGACCCCGGCTTCGCTCGTTAAGGCCGGGCCGGAGGCTCCCAGGCCCTCCAGCAGCGCCGGGGTGATTGCCTCCGGCCGGGGCGTGGCCAAGAGCAAGTCCGGCACCGAACGACGCATGAGTTCGGCGCGCGTGCCCTGGAAGACGAGCTTGCCGGCCGACAGAATGCCGAGCACACTCGCCATGCGGTCAATCTCATCGAGCAGATGACTGGAGACCATCACCGTCACCCCCTCACCGGCCAGCGAGATGAGCAGGCGGCGGATCTCCTCAATGCCGGCGGGGTCCAGCCCATTGGTCGGCTCATCCAGGATGAGCAGCTCCGGCCTACGGGCCAGCGCCATGGCGATCCCCAGCCGCTGCTTCATGCCCATCGAGTAGGTCTTCACCAGGCGGTCCCGATGCCCGGTTAGACGCACCAGGTCAAGCGCCCGGTCCACGTGGGCGTCGGACAGCCCCAGCATGCGCTGCACCAGGCGCATATTCTCGGCACCGGTCAGGTGCCCGTAGCCGGGCGGCTGCTCAATCATGGAGCCGATGCGCGCCATGAGCCCGCCGCGACTGCGCTGGTCAAGTGGGAGGCCGAACAGGCTCACGCTTCCGGACGTCGGCGTCAGCAGTCCCAGCAGCATCTTCATGGTGGTGGACTTTCCCGAACCGTTGGGGCCCAGGAAGCCGTAGACAACCCCGCGGGGGATACGCAGATCGAGCCGATCGACGACGGTGCGTGCGGCCTCGCCCCTGCCGAAGGTCTTGGTCAACTCGCGCGTGGCGACGACGACGTCCGGGAAGCGGACGGCGTCGGCCCCGCCGGGCGGGGTGCAGGACAGCGTGGGTGTGCTCATGCCGCAAGCCTTTCGCGACGACGCGGGCCAATCATCGGGCCGGGGTCTGAAACCTGCGGGCGCTGGGCGGCGGTCCTCATACTTGGGTATGACGCCCCGGTGGCCTGAGCCCGGTACGGTCAAGACCGGGCCGGGCCGATGCGTCCGGCCGAGTGCACGGGGCGGAGGACCATGATGACGAGCGAGCTGCGCAAGGGCGGGCGCCTCGGCCCGAGCTCCCCACTTTCCCCGGGACACTCATGGCGCGGGTTGACCCACCGGCGCCCGGGTGTGGCGGATGTAGTAGGTGCTTTGGTCCTGGCCTACCTGTGCGCCTGGAACCCGCCCGCACTCATGCAAGCTCCATCGCCGGGAAGCCTGCGCGCCGTGCTCATTGCCTCCGGCGCGCGCGAGGTCATCCTGCTGGTGTGCTGCCTGGCAGTGGCGGCGCGCCGTCTGGCGCCGGGAGCGTCCGTGGCGGCAATCGGGGTGGCGCTGAGCGTGCACGTGCTCATCTTCGACAGCCTGTCCATCATTGCGGTGGCCGCCTGCCTGGTCGCGGTGGAGACCTGCACGAGCCGCGTCGCCCGGCCCTGGGCCTGGGGGCTGCTCGCCCTGGGCTATGTCGGCTCCGGAATCGGTGTCCTGCGTGCCGGCCAGCTCATTGACCCGGACACCCTCGCCTCCCGGCTCATGGTGGTGGTGGTCGCCTGGGCGCTGGTGACCGTGGCGGCGCTCACCGGCCTGTTGCGGCGTCGCTCCCGTGAACGGGTTGAGCGCGCCCTGGAACGCGCCAACATGCTCGCCGCCCAGCAACGCACCGAGCGGCAACTGGCCGTGATCGCCGAGCGGCACCGCATCGCCCGCGACGTCCACGACGTGCTGGGCCACTCCCTGTCGATTATCGGCATGCAGGCCGAGGGCGCCCGCGCCGTGCTGGCAACCGACCCGGCCGCCGCCGACGAAGCGCTGGCCGTCATTGGGACGACCAGCCGGCAGGCGGTCGACGAGGTCCGCTCCCTGGTTGATGTGCTGCGCGCCGACGACGTCGATACCGGTGCCGACCCCGTCTCGCCGACCCGGCGTGCGACCGCGGCCGAGCTCACCGGCTCCATGCCACCGGCTGTCACCTCTGGCTCCGGCGGGGAGATCGACGCCGTGGTCGGGGTGGTTAGCGGGGCCCGCCGCGCCGGCCTGCCGGTGCGGCTCAGCCTCGTGGCCGACGCCGACCCGTCACCCGGGGTTGGTGAGGCGGTCTACCGCTTGATTCAGGAGGCACTGACCAACGTGGTGCGGCACGCGGACGGCGCCGCCACCACCATCGAGCTGCGGGTGGGCGGTGCGGCGGTCGACGTCGTCGTCGAGAATGCCCCGGCGCCCGGGTGTGCTCCCGCGGCGGGCACGTCAGGAGGCTCCGGC
>NZ_JAWDJJ010000250.1:0-10828 GCF_032465695.1 Actinomyces sp. MRS3W | reverse complement strand
GATCGAGTCGGTCACGGGGATGGCGAACTCGTCGGCGAGGGCCTGGCGCGCTTCCGGATGCCGGACCATGGCGCCGACGCATTCCAGGCGGTCGGGGGCCATGGCGGCCAGGCGCAGGAAGAAGCGGGCGCGCCAACCGGCGCCGATGACGGCGAAGCGCACCGGCCCGTCGGGCGGCGGGCTCGGCCGCTGGTCGGGCATGGGAGCGTCGTAGGCGCGAGTGGGCTCGGGTGCGAGCGGATGGCGCGGGTAGCGCGGTGCGCTCGCGGGCTGCGCGGGGGAATGGGCGTCGCTGCTCACGATGGGCTCCTTCGGCTCAAGACTTCCTTGTCCAGACGCCGACGACGCTATACCCCAGGCGGGGTGGGGGCAATGGTGCGATGGGCGTACCTCTTGGTGCGCGACGACGGTGCTCGGCCGGGGACGCTGCGCACATGGCCCGGACCTTCGGGCGGTGACGTGACCCGGATACGTCCTGTGGTCGATAAACGTGTGGCCGGTGGGGCCGGGTTATCTCTCCCGGCCCCACCGGCCTTTGGCGTTGAGGGGAGCCGGCCCGGGGTTCCCATTCCCGGGGGCCCTCGCCTCCTTCGCCGGAGCGTTCCGTGTGGGCTCCCATGGACCCTCGCGGCTCTCGGTGGTGGGTCGGTCGTCGGGCTCCCCAACCCTCGCGACCCGCACCGTCCGGCGGCACTGCCTATATAACCCGCCCCACCTGAACGCTCACCCCCGGTGAACCTGAGAAAACTCGGTGAAGTCTGGCCGCCGATGTCCGCTTGGCATGTCGCCCGGAAGCACCGGGCAGCCCTCCCCATGTTCTCCGCTGATACCCCCAGTTAGCGTGACGGCAACAGCACCCGGAGGTTCCCATGTCCGACTTGATCATCCGCTGGGGCGGTCTGCGCGCCGTCGCCGCCCTCGTCGCCAAGTCCTTGCTCGTCGTCGTGCTCGGCGCGATCGTGCCGCTCGTCGTCCTGGATCCCTTCGGTGCTATCCGCACGCCCGCGGTTGAGATTCACGACGAGGCCGACGTCCTCGGCGATGCTGAACTGCAGACCGTACTGGAGGGTATCGGCTTTCGCGAAGACATCCGCCTGGCCGTACTCACTCTCGACGGCATCGACCCCCATGCCACCTCGGACACCGTCTTCAATGACGCGGTCCTCGACTACGCCCTGGACCAGCAGCCCTCATGGATCTCCACCGACGGCAGGCACTGGGCCGACGGCCTGGTCATCCTTGCCGTGTCCCCGCACGGCCGCTGGGTCGGCTGTTACTTCGGCGAGGATGTCAAGGTCGACTACCACACCCAGGAGAACATTCAGAACGCCGCCAAGAACTCCTTCCGCGCCTGGCGGTGGAACGACGGCATGGAGGCTATGGCCCGTCGCACCGCCGAGTCTCTGGGACGGCCCATCGTCTCCACGGAGATGACGGCCTTTGCGGCCATCCTGGGCATTGCCGCTGCCAGCGCCCTGTTGACGTGGATGCTCTGGTCCCGCCGCGAGGCCCGCGAGTCCTACAGGCGGGCCCGCCGTCACTTCACGCGGATCACCGCCGACTATGACGCGACCCAGATTCGTGCCGGCACCATTCCTACTGACGACGCCTACGGTGCCCAGGTGCTCGCCCGCTTCCGGTGGTTCGAGAACGGGTATTTCAAGCTGGTCGAGCAGTTCCGCGACTTCGGCTCCCCGCGCGCCGCTCAGTGGTTCGCCGGGGGCCTGCGGCGCAGCGCCCGGGCCATGGAGACCAGCGCCAAGGAACTCGACCAGGTCGACGACGTCATCGCCGCCGCCTCCACCTTCCTCACCCGCGGGGTCGGTTGGGAGAAGGCGTGGGAGAACGAGCAGGGCCCCGTGCATGAGGACCTCGCCTCTTACTCGAAGTTGTGCGCCACCGTCGCCACCAGCACGCGGGCTTCCGGCGTGAGCTTCGACGTCGGACCGGACCGCGCCTGGATCCAGGACCGCCGTGACCGGCTGGCGGCCATGACGGTAGAACTGTTTCTGCGGAAGTTGACGCCATCGGCGGCGCTCCACGAACTCGACACGATCGCCGCAGACGTGCGCCACCGCTGCGAGAGCCTGGCTTGGCGCGCTCTGGAGGCGGATACCTCACGCCTGGGTCGGGATCGGCTGACCCGCTACGAATACGACGATGCGCGGGGCGCGTACCGCAGCGATAACCTCGACTACCGCGGCTGGTGGTCCTCGTCCTCCCGCAGCGGACGTGTGCACTACAACCCCGCCGCCACGATCCGCATCAACTCCAAGTCCCCGGGACTGCGTGCCCTGGGGGCGCGCTCCACCAGCGCCGGAGCGGTGCCGCGGTTCTCGCGACCGGTGGCCAACCTGGTGACCGGCTACAGCAAGGCGGCCACCTACACGCCCTCCTCTTCCAGCGGGGGCGGCTTCTCCGGGTCCGGCTCCTCCAGCCACTTCAGCGGCGGTCACCACAGCGGGGGAGGGAGCTTCCGCGGCTCCGGCTCCAGCTCCCGCTTCTAAGAACGCGGGGCCGCGCATTGTCGATCTGAGCCGGTAGGCTGGCGCGCATGTCGAAGAAGAATCGTCAGCGGCGTCGCGACGGCGCCCCAAAGGCCGCCAAGAAGCAGCAGATCCCCTTCGTTGCCCGCCCCTTCGAAGGGCTGGCGGCGGAAGCCGACCTCGTGGCGATGATGCAGATCATCCCCGCCGCTTCCATGACGGTCCGTCTCGACGCCGACCACGGCGGCCACGACGTCGGGCTGGTCACCCTGCTGCCGGAACTGGCCCGCTCCCTCAAGCGCGCCGACGGCGAGGTGCTGGTCGCCATGCAGACCACCGTCCGTTCGGGCGACGCCAGCCGCGACGTGGCCGCCGCCCTGCTGGACGCTCTCGACCTCGAACCCGGTGTTGGCCTGGCCCCCAGCGGCCTGCCCGAGCCCGGCGACCGCCTGCAGGACATCCTCGACCCCGACTTCACCCCGGTCATCGACGTACGCGACTCCTTCGACTTCTGGCTCACCCCCGAGCAGGCGGAGGACTCCGAGGCCCGCAGGGTGGTGGAGGACGCCAAGGGTGAGATCGCCCCCACCGCCGCCGTGCCCGGCGTCGAGCACGCCTACTGGTGCCGCATGAATGGCAAGGAGTTCGTGCGCTGGGTGCGCGGCGAGGACGAGGACGACTTTTTCAACGCCTTCGCACGCATTCACGCCGCCCGTGAGTCCGACCTGGAGGAGGGCGCCCGCTTCCTCGGCGCCTTCCGCGCCTGCGGCCTGGCCATCCCCGTGTGGGAGCTCGTGCCCGGAACCGAGGCCGAGGAGTTGACGGCGCCCATGCAGGCCATGGCGCAGCGGCTCGAGACCGCTCTCGCCGACGACGCCCCGCTCGACGCCGCCGCCCGCCGCGCCAAGGCCGGCATCATCTCCCGCCAGGTCAACCTGTAAAGAAACGCCGAAACCGGCACTAATAACGTGTCGAGACCGGCACTTGTAACGTGTCGAGACCGGCACTAATGACGTGCCGGTCTCGGCGGGCCGGGGGCGAGCGCCGCCTCAGGCGTAGCGGCGGGCGACCGACACCGCCTGCGGACCGTAGCCGCCGCCGAACAGGAACACGTGGATCATGAGCATGTGCAGCTGGTGCAGGCCCACGCGCTCACGCCAGCCGTCGGCCAGCGGGGAAACCTCGTTATAGGCGGCAACGATCCGCTCCAGGTACGGCTGCCCGAAGACGCCGAGCGCCGCCAGGTCCGTTTCCGCATGCGCACCCTGGGCGAGCGGATCGATGAGCACCCCGACCGGCTCGTTCCCACCGTGGACCGTGGTGCTCGTGCCCCGGTCCGGGCGGCGCTCGCGGCCCGCCGCCCCGCCCGTTGCCGCGGCGGGGGCCCAGGTGGCGACTTCCGCGGCGGGAACCCACATGACATTGCCCGTCCACAGGTCCCCGTGCGTGCGCGCCACCGCAACCGCGGCACCGCGCTCGGCAGCGGCGCGGCGGGTGAGTTCCGGCTGATCAGAGTCGAAGTCGCCGTCGGCCAGCCGGGTGCAGACCCGCTCCAGCAGTGCGGCGTCGGCGGCGCTCAGGGTACCGGCGTCGCGCCCGGGGGCGATATAGGGGGCAATCCGGTCCTCTGCGTAGAACTCGCCCCAGCGGCGCGGCACCCCCGTCTCCTCCGCATGCGGGCGCAGCCGGATGTTGCTGCGTCCCATTTGAGTGCGCCCGTCCCACCCGGGCGGGGCCGCCCCGAAGGCGGGAGCAAGCGCCGCATGGGTGACGGCGAGCGCCCGCCCGAAGGCCTCGGCCGCGGTGGCCGTCACGCGGGTATCGGTCAGCCGGGGCTCCTCGAGCCAACCGTCGCCGGCGCGTGCCGGGACGACGGCGGCGCCGCCGTCGTCCATGGCCTGGGCGAGCCAGGCAAGTCCCTGCGCCTCCAGGCGGGTGGCGCCGGGAAGGTCATCCTGCTTGCGGATCGTGGAGCGGAAGACGTTCACCCGCCCAGGATCTCACGTGGGCGCGATCAGGTCGTCGAGGCCCGGTAGACTTCGGCGATCGAGTTCTCCAGCGCGGCGTCGAACTCCTCCTGGGTCTGGGACACGTCCAGGCCCTCCAGGAGGGCGCGGGAGAAGCTGGCGATGAGGCCGCGGTTACGGGCCAGCCGACGGTTGGCCTCCGCGCGCGTGTAGCCCCCGGACAAGGCCGCCACCCGAGCCACGCGCGGGTGGTGCATGAGCCCGGAGTAGAAGTCGGTGACCGAAGGGATGGTCAGCTTGAGTACGACGTCGCGGCCCTCGCGCAGGTTGTCGAGGTGAGCGTTGAGGGAGGCGAGTAGCAGCAACTCGATGCCGGTCTTGTCCGGAGCGTGGATGTCCACCTCGGGCTCGATGATGGGGGTGAGCCCGGCGTCGAGGATCTGACCCGCGATCTCGAACTGCTGGTCGACGACGGCGTTGACGCCCTGGGTGTCCGCGTGCAGGATGACCGAACGCATCTTGGTGCCGAAGGCATGCTTGTCCACCGCCTTGGCCAGAGTGTCCGCAAGCCCCGGGATCGGCTTCATAACGCGAGCGCCATGAGCCTCCTCCTCCAGGCCCTTGTCCACCTTGAGGAAGGGGACGATGCCCTTGACCTCCCACAGGTAGTCGGCGGTGGGGCGGCCATCCACCTCGGAGTCGAGGGTGCGTTCGAACAGGATGGTGGCGAGGATGCGCTCGGAGGTGAAGGCCGGGCTGGTCATGACGCGGGTGCGCATGGCGTGGACGAGGTCGAACATCTCCTCCTCGCTGCTCCACGCATCCGGCTCAATGCCGTAGGCCTTGAGCGCCCGCGGTGTGGACCCGCCGGACTGGTCGAGGGCGGCGATGAAACCGGAACCGTGCCGGATTCTGTCCATCTGTTGACTGCGCTGGTTGGTGGGCATGGGGTGCCTCCTGGCTGGATTGTGCGAGTGCTCGGGACGACGGTGTCGCGGCGTTGGCGGCTGGGCCAGCTCGGGCATACAAATTATATGCGAGAATTGTTCTCATAAAAAGAGGTCGATGAGGCGCACCCGTTGCCCGGGCCGACCGGTGTTCTGCGAGGCGCGCGGGGCGGAGGCTGAGACAAGCGCTCGGGCCGACGGTGTCTGGCGGGCTCCGGGCGGCCTCGACGTCAGCGCCGAGCGCGCTTCACGCTCGGAGTCAGGCCGCTGCGGACGTGAGACGTGCAGGGACTGGGGGTAGAACCTCGGCGGCGAAGACCTCCCCGGGCTGCCCGAAGGCCCCGTCGCGCCCGCAGACGCCCAGTGCGAACCAGATCGCCTCCACCGTGCTGGACAACCGCTGGCTACTACCGTCCCGGAACGCGTTCCGGGAGGTCCGCACCGAACGCCGCCACGCCAAGTACTCGGCGGGCTCGCCGCCCGGGCCGCCCAGGAGGCTCAGTTCGTAGTCCGCCGGGTCTTGCTCGCAGGCGTCCTCCACACCTGTCCACGCGCGCGTGACGCTCCGTGCGCCGGCTGGGCCGACCTGTTCACAGTCCCAGTAGGCGTTCAGTGCCGTGATGAGTCTGGGCACGACCGGGTCGGTGGTGACTCGGCTCAGTAGCCGCTCGGCGGTCTGTCCGTGTGGGGCCAGGCTGAGGAAGTCGAAGACTGCATCGTGCATGGTCATGAGATCGGCGCGGTCACCGTCCGCAGCGTCGGGGTACGGCGCTGTCCAGCGACCGTACCGGGTGAGGTCGCCCAGCCCCAGAGCCAGCTCGTACAGGCGTCCGAGACCGACAGCGAGACTGGTGGTCACCGAGTCCCGGTTCGCCGCGGACAGTCCCCCGTTGCGCACCACCCGCACCCCGGTGAGTAGCAGATCCCGCGTCGACGCGGCGAGGAAGCGCAATTCGAGGTCGTGCTGCTGTGACAGCGCCGGGGCGATCATGTCTTAAATGTTATGTTCCCGCCTCGCCCTTGTGACGAGGCGCGCCGCGTGTCGGGGACAGCCCGTTGCCGATGGGTTTGGGGGCGTGTGGCTCCGGAACGGGGAGCGTCTCGCGCGATACACGACCTTGGGGTACGAAACACGACCCCGGGGTGGTCGTGAAACGTACCCCGGGGTCGTGAATCGACATGGGCGGCTGCGCTTGGGGCCGCCCGACGACGGCTACTGCTGTGCCGACTCCACCGCGACGGGCTGCTCGAGCTCGTCCTCGGCGCGCAGGCGGTTATTCGCCTTCTCGACGTCGAGCCGGGACAGCAGGAAGAGAATGATTCCGTTGACGATCGCCGGGATCCACAGGTACATGAAGTACAGCATGTTGATCGCGGAGGCCGGCTGGACCGGCGCATTGGCCACATAACCGCTCATGGCCAGCAGCCAGCCCGCCAGGGCTGTGCCCAGACCGCCACCGATCTTCACGCCCAGCGACGTGCAGGAGAACATGAGCCCGTCAATGCGCTTGCCCGAGCGCAGGAAGGTGTGCTCCGACGCCTCGGCGATGAGGGCGTTGACGGTGCCCTGCAGCGGGCTCATACCGATGGAGGCGATACCGGAGAACACCAGCATGAGGGGCAGGTTTCCGGCGTAAGCGGCGGCCACCACGCCCAGTCGGCCGGCCACGGCGATGATGTAGCCGACGATGTTGACGTGGTACATGCCCCCGAAGCGGGACACCACCCAGGGGGTGACCAGCAGGCCGACGATGAGCGGGATGTTGATCGCCCAGGCGAACACGCCCAGCAGGTTCGCGTCGCCCAGGATGTAGGTCATGAAGTAGATGCCCATGTTGAGCGTGGCGGTGAAGATCTGGGTCAGTAGGAAGACCACCAGGATGATGAGGTAGTACTTGTTCGACACCAGCAGCTTGAAGGATTCCTTGAAGGGCAGCTTGTCCGCGGCGGCGGCCGCAGCCGCGGCCTTCTCCTCCTCGGATTCGTCCTCGGAGCGCTCGGCCAGCTCCTCGGGGGATAGCTCCCGCACCGACATCACCGACAGCGTGTTGACGGCCAGGCCGATGAGCGCGTAGATGATCGCGATGGTGCGCCAGCCCTCGGCCCCGCCGCCTAGCAGCTCCACGCCCTTCACGGTGAAGGTCTGGATGAGCAGGCTCGTGCCGAAGGCGAACATGAAGCGGATCGACCCCATCTGCACGCGTTCGGAGCTGTTCTTGGTGATGAGCGCGGTCAGTGAGGAGTAGGCGATGTTGTTGGCCGTGTAGAACACGGAGTTGAGCAGCGTGTAGGCGATGAAGAACCAGGCGTACTTCGCGGTATCGCCCATACTGGGCGGAATGGCGAAGACCGCGATGAGCGTGATCACGCAGCCGACGAAGGCCCACAGCATCCAGGGGCGGGCCTTACCCATGCGGGTGCGGGTGCGGTCTAGGAGCGTGCCGAAGATGATGTCGGAGAAGCCGTCGAAGAATTTCGACAGCATCATGAGTGTGCCGATGATGCCGGGGTTGAGGCCGGCGGTGTCGGTCAGGTAGATCATGACGAACGCGGACAGGAGCGCGTACACCACGTTCCCGGCGACGTCGCCAGAGCCGTACCCGACCTTGTTGTACCACTTGAGGTACTTCTTCTCACTCATCAGTTGACCTCACTGTTAGTCGTACCCGCGAGCACCTCGGCGCGACGGGTGGTGGATGGGAAGAGATAGAGGTGAATGGTCATGTCGTGCGGATCCACCCGGTAGATGTCCCGCAGCTGTGGCCCGCAACTGGCCGAACCGATCCCCGCCATGGCGCGGTCCAGGCACAGGACGGTGCTGTCGGACTGGCGCAGCTCGACATCGTGGCGGGCGGTGGTGAGTTCCTCCTGGGTGTAGCGGGAGGCGTTGAAGGAGAAGGGCTGTGAACCGGCTGCGGTGATCTGTGCGGTCTCGTCCCAGACGGTGACGTAGTCGCAGTCGGCGTGGCTGCCGTTCTCCTGCGGGCGCAGGTAGGGCACGTACAGGGCGTCGACGTCGGTGCGGAAGTCGTCGTGGTAGCTGGCCCGGCGCTTGTCGACGTAACTCTCCTGCGGGCCGAGCCCGTGATAGCGAACCTGGGTCAGCGACGGAGGCAGGAACAGACGCAGCCCGAGCCGCGGCAGCGGTGGGAAGGCCGGGTCGGGCATGATGCGCGCTTCCAGCTCCATGAGACCGGAGGGCCTGATCGTCCAGGCACCCTCCGCCCGCAGCGCGGGCTGGACCGCGGGTGCGGCGACGGAGAGATTGACGTGGATGACGACGGCGTCCTCGCGCCGGTCATGGGTCACGCGATAGGCGCGGGTGCGAGTGCGGTGGTACTGGGCGCGCTCCCAGTCCTGCCGCACATCGCGGTCGTTGTCGGTGGGCGCCCGCCAGGTATTGATCTCCATGGGGCGGGTGAGCAGACTCGTGCCGGCCACGACGAGCTGGCTGGGCAGCCCGGTGCGGGTGTCGAACTCGTAGTTGAAGGACTCACCGGAAACGACCAGGCGGGTGTCCTCCGCCGTCGTCGTGAGGGTGTCTCGGGAATCGGTGCCGGAGCGGACCAGGGCCGCCACCCCCTGGTGGCGGGGGTCGGCGTTGGCCAGGGGCACCTCGTCGAAGCCGAGCTCGGCGCCGCGCTCCACCAGCGGCCGGTCGACCTTGAGGTGGTAGCTGATGAGCAGGTGGCAGCGGCCGTCCTCGGGCACCTGCACGGGGCAGGGGACGGTGACACTGGTGTGCGGCGGCACCGAGTCGGGCAGCTCCACAGGGCCGCCTTCGACGACGACGCCGTCGCGCCGGACCGCATAGGTGACTTCGGCGTAGTCGGCGAGGTCGGTGGCGTCCAGGTCGTTGCGCACAGTGAGCGTGCCGGCCTCGGCGTCGAAGGCGACTACACGCGCGGGGCGCTGGACATTCTTCAGTTCCAGCAGGCCCGGGTGGGGCTGACGGTCGGGGGTGACCAGACCGTCTACGCAGAAGTTGCCGTCGTGGAGTACTTCCCCGCTGTCACCGCCGTACAGGTAGACGGGGCGGTCGCCTGCCGAGCCGGCCCGGACGGCGTGGTCGCACCACTCCCACACGAATCCGCCGCACATGCGCGGCTCGGACAGGATGAGCTCCCAGTACTCCTCCAGGTCGCCCGGGCTGTTGCCCATGGAGTGGCAGTACTCCACCAGCAGGAAGGGCTTGTCCGGGTCGGAGTCCAAGTAGTCGTGGACTTCCTTGAGGGCGGGGTACATCCGGCCGTACAGGTCGATGTCGGAGTAGTCGTAGGTGCGCTTGGAGTCGCGGTAGAAGGCGCTCTCGTAGTGGGTGACGCGGGTGGGGTCGGTGCGTTTGACCCAGGCGAGGGCCGCCTCGAAGGTGCGCCCGTAGCCGCACTCGTTGCCCACCGACCAGGAGATGACGCAGGGACGGTTCTTCTCCCGCTCCACGCACGCCAGGACCCGGTCGAGGGTGGCCTCCTCCCAGTCGGGGTTGTCCGCGATGGGCTCGTTCCAGTGCTCCACCTGGCTCTCCCAGGAGGGGTCGGCCAGGATCCGGCTCTGGGTGCCGTGGCTCTCGACGTCGGCCTCGGACATGACGAAGAAGCCGTACTGGTCGCACAGCTGGTAGAAGCGCGGGTCGTTGGGGTAGTGGGCGGTGCGGATGGCATTGATGTTGTGGCGCTGCATGAGCTGCAGGTCGCGCAGCATGTGGTCGACGTCGACGACGGGGCCGGTGACGGGATCCGATTCGTGGCGGTTAACGCCGCGCAGGGTGACGGGGCTGCCGTTGACGTGTAGGACGGCGCCGACGGTGCTGACCTCGCGCAGGCCCACCCGGTCGGTCATGGCCTCGTTGGGGCAGATGAGGTGCAGCGTGTACAGGTACGGGTCCTCCGCGCACCACAGGTGCGGATCGGCCACCCGCAGCTCGGCGCTGTGGGTGTAGGGGCAGTCGCCCGGTGGATCCGCGATCGGCTCCAGCCGGCCGGATGCCACGCTCTCGCCGTCGGCGTCGAGCAGCTCCAGACGGGTGTCGACCGCCGCCCCGCGGAAGTTGCCGCGGACGGTGACGTGGGCGGCGTCGGGCCCCAGGGCGGTGGTGATGGCGTAGTCGAACAGGCAGTCGCGGGGACGGTCCACCAGGTAGACGTCGCGGAAGATGCCGGAGGTGCGGAACTTGTCCTGGTCCTCCAGATAGGTGCCGTCGCACCACTTGAGTACGAGTACCGCCAGGCGGTTCGTGCCGGAGGTGAGGTAGTCGGTGATGTCGAACTCGCTGGTGGCGTGGGAGACCTGGCTGTAGCCGACATAGTGGCCGTTGAGCCACACGTAGAAGCAGGAGTCGACACCTTCGAAGACGAGGTGGGTGCAGGGGGCGGCGGCCGGGGCGGTGTGCTCGAAGTCGAGCAGATAGGCTGTCTCTTATTACACATCT
>NZ_JAWDJJ010000249.1:0-2230 GCF_032465695.1 Actinomyces sp. MRS3W | reverse complement strand
CAGCCACCCCGATACCGCGTAGTAGGAGAAGGTGTGACAGGCGAAGGCGGCGGCCATGATCCAGGTGAGCGGGCGCCGCCATACGGCCACGCGCGCAACCGCCGCCCCCGCACCGTGGCCCGCGGTTCCGGGCCGCTCAATGACCCAGGAATCCATACCGGAGCGACGCCGCAGGCTCTCCCGCGGCGTGCGGGCCCCGGGTGGATACACCCACAGCCATATGGCGCCCGCGGCCAGCACCGGCAGCGCCGTCCAGGCCAGTGCCGAACCGCGCCAGCCGATGAGGACGGCAGTGGGCACCGCGAGCGCCGTCGCCGCCGTCACCATGACGTTGCAGGTCGCCGAGTACATGCCGGTCATAAGCGAGGTGCGGTGCCAGAAGTCGCGGCCGATGATCATGGGCGCCACCAAGTTGCCAAGCGTGATCCCGGCGCCGATCACCACCGTGCCGACGAAGGCCGCTGGGGTGGTCCCGGCCGAGCGGACCAGGGCGCCGACCACGAGCAGACCCATCATGATCATCCCGCCCGTGTTGGCACCCACCCGTGCCAGCAGGCGGGATGCCAAGGGGGTGAGCAGGCCGTAGCAGAGGATCGGCACGGAGGTCAGTGCACCGCGCGCCACCTCGCTCATGCCCAGGTCGTCGCCCAGGCGGGTCAGTAGCGGCGGGATGACCCCCACGGGAACGCGCAGCACCGCGCAGAAGGCGAGGAATCCGAGGACGATGATCCCCAGCCAGGCACGCCGCGGCAGGCGCCGCCGGGGGCGGGCGGAGGTCATAGGGCGACCGGCTCGGCTCGGGGCGGCACCCACATCTCGCTGGTGCGCACCGCGGTCAGGTCGCGGATGGTGCGGCCGGCGTCGATGCCGCGCTGTTCGAAGCGCGTCATGACCCGCCCCGCATAGCGCTGCGACCAGCCGCCCCGCATCCCGGCGGGCGAGCCCGGGTCAGGGCCGTTACCGAGGCTGTTCTCCTCGGCGGTAGCCTCGCCCAGGTCGGCGCGGGCACCGGCGTCGTCGTAGCGGAAATAGGGGCCGGTGGAGTCGGCCTGGAGCCCCTCGGGCAGGGCGGAAACCTCCTCCAGCACATCGCGCATCTGCCAGGCGTAGTCGGCCCAGTCGGTCGCCAGCCGCCACACTCCGCCCGGGCGCAGTACCCGGGCCACGGAGTCGGCGAAAGCGACCGTGACCAGGCGGCGTTTGCGGTGGCGCGGCTTGCGCCACGGATCGGGGAAGAAGACCCACACCTCGCTCGCACAGCCCACCGGCAGGGCGGTGGCCAGCAGTTGAGCGGCGTCGGCCGGAACCACGCGCACGTTGCGCAGCCCCGCCTTGGCGGCATCGCGCACGATCCGGGCGATCGCCGTCTCCCAGGCCTCGACGGCCAGGTGGTCCACCCCCGGGTGGGCGGCGGCGTGGGCCAGAATCGCCTCCCCCGCCCCGGAGCCCACCTCCACGATGAGCGGGCGCAGCTGCCCGGCGTGTCCGAAGACGGCGACCGGGTCCAGCCGGTAGGAGGCGTCGACGGTGCGGATGGCGTCGGCGCGGGGCACGTCCACCACGTAGTAGGCCCCGTGGCGCTCAAGTGCACGGGCCTGCGCATCGGTCAGGCGTCCGCCGGCGCGCGAGTAGGAGCGCACCCGGGCGTGGATGGCGTGCGAGCGGGGAGGATGCTGCTGCGGCATGAACCGGTGTCCGCCCTTCAGCCGATGGGCTCGCCGGCGGCCGCCTGCACATACTTCTTGGTGAAGGCGGCCAGGCGGCAGTTGCCGAAGATCTCGGAGTTGAGCAGGGCTTGGGCGTCGCGCGGATCGTGGTGGGCGAACCAGCGAGTGCAGGTGACGCGGTGCCCGGGCGAGTTGAGCACGCGCACTTCGTCCCCGGCACGCACCGTGCCCTGAGTGAGCACCGCCAGGTAGACGCCTACGCGGTTGCGGGAGGAGAAGACCTCCACCCAGTCGCCGCGACCAACCCCCCGGGCGAAGGTGGCGCATGGGTTGCGCACACCGGTGACGCGCACGCGCAGCCCCTCACCGCGGGGATCCCCGATCGACAGGACGGCGCCGAGCTCGACGTCGTCGATCCCGCCGGCGGGCCCGGGCTCGATGCTCAGGTTCTCCCCCAACGCTCCGGGGCGGGTGCCGCCGAGCACCGCCGACCAGTAGCGGGCCTCCGCGGCGTCGAGCGCGTACAGGGCCTTGTCACGGCCCCCGTGGTGGGGGTGGTCGCC
>NZ_JAWDJJ010000248.1:0-9026 GCF_032465695.1 Actinomyces sp. MRS3W | reverse complement strand
ACCTGCCCCCTACGCCCCCTGGCATCCCGGCCGCACCGCTGAGGTGCGTCTGCCCGCGGTGCGTCGGGGTAAGGAGATCGTGCCCGGTGCGCTGGTCGCTCACGCCGGTGAGCTGCACCCGCGCGTATCCCGCGATCTGGGGCTGCCGGAGCGCACCTGCGCCGTCGAGATCGACCTGGAACCGCTGCTGGATGCGGCCGCGGCCGCCGGCGTACTGCAGGTGCGAGCGGTATCCACCTTCCCCGCCGCCAAGGAGGACATTGCGCTGGTGGTGGACGAGTCCGTCACCGCCGCAGCGGTTGAGCAGGTGGTGCGACAGGCTGCCGGGGAGCTGGCCGAGGAGGTGCGCTTGTTCGACGTCTTCCGCGGACCCCAGCTGGGGGAGGGGAGGAAGTCCTTGGCCTTCTCGCTGCGTCTGCGTGCTGCGGACCGCACCCTGACCGCGGAGGAGACCGCTGCGGTACGCAAGCGGGTGGTCAAGCGCGCCGCCAAGCGTTTGGGCGCCGAGCTGCGCGCCTGACTCATGAGCTCAGCTGTGGGGGTCGTCACGGTTGCGGGATTGGAGGCGCAGTCCCCTGAAAAATGGGGCGCGCAACGGTGATACTGACGCCATGAAGATCCTGCTTGCCGCTTCATCCCGCCACGGCGCCACCGACGAGGTCGGCGCGGTCATTGCACAAGAGCTGCGCAATGCCGGTCACGACGTCGACCAAGCACGTCCCGAAGACGTCACCGATGTCCGGACATACGATGCTTTTGTGCTCGGCAGCCCCGTGTACATGACCCGCTGGACCCAAGAGGCTATCGACTTCACCGAGCGGTTCAGCGAGGAGCTGCACTCCCATCCGGTGTGGGCCTTCTCGGTGGGGCTGTCGGGCCTTCCGAAAGGCAAGATTTCCGATCCGCACCGGATCGGCCCCGTGCTGCTGTCCATTGAGCCGGAGGGGCACGTGACCTTCGCGGGGCGTTTCGAGCCTTCCGAGCTGTCGCTGCGGGAGCGCTCAATTGCCAGGATGGGTGGGGCCTCCGAGGGCGACTTCCGCGATCTGGATGCGGTACGCGCCTGGTCGGCGTCCATCGTTGAGGCGCTCGCTGCGCGCCAGTAACGATCGGCGCAGCAGCCCGGCCAGGTGGTGCCTGTGAGCAAGCCGACCCCTGCGGGGGTGCGCCGAGTTATGTATATCTATCCGGTGCAATGTATGGTTTTCGCGTGACATGGACAGTAGCGGTCGCCGGAGCGACCGGATATGCGGGTGGAGAGGTGCTCCGCCTTCTCGCCGCGCACCCCAATATTGACATCGGTGCGGTGACGGCCAATTCCTCTGCCGGCACCCGCCTGGGCCAGCACCACCCGCATCTGGTCGGCCTGGCCGACCGGATCGTCGCCCCCACAGATGCCGAGCACCTGGCCGGGCATGACATCGTCGTCTTCGCACTGCCGCACGGCGTATCCGGAGCGGTTGCCGCCGAGCTGGAACAGGCGGACAGCCCCACCCCCATCCTCGTTGACTGCGGCGCCGATCACCGGCTCACCGACGCGGCCGCCTGGACGCAGTTCTACGGAACCGACTACGCCGGCGCCTGGACCTACGGCATGCCCGAACTGCTCCACGCCGACGAGCATGTGGCCGCCGCCCAGCGTGCCCTGCTCGCGGATACCCGCCGCATCGCGGTCCCCGGCTGCAACGTCACCGCGGTCACGCTGGCCGCCCAGCCCGGCGTCAACGCTGGACTCATCGACCCCAGCCATCTGGGCGCCGTCCTCGCCGTCGGCTACTCCGGTGCCGGCAAGGTACTTAAACCGCATCTGACAGCATCCGAGGCCCTCGGCTCCGCCCAGCCCTACGCCGTCGGCGGCACCCACCGCCACATTCCCGAGATCATTCAGAACATGCAGGTCGCCGGGGCCGAGCCGGGCGCCGTGCGGCTGTCCTTCACCCCCGTGCTGGTGCCCATGAGCCGAGGCATTCTCGCCACCGTGACCGCCCCGGTCACCGCGACCGTACTTGCCAGCGACGATCCGGCCGCCGTGCTGCGCTCCGCCTGGGAACGGGCCTACGGCGCCACCGGCACCGGCGAGGCGCTCATCCACCTGCTGCCCGAGGGCACCTGGCCCGTGACCGGCGCTGTTGCCGGCACCGGGGTGGCGACCGTTCAAGTTGCCTACGACGCCGCCGCCCGCGCCGCCGTCATCATCTGCGCCATCGACAACCTCGGCAAGGGCACCGCCTCGGCCGCCATCCAGTCCCTCAACCTGGCCCTGGGCCTGGACGAGACCACCGGCGTCATCACGGAAGGAGTCGCGCCGTGAGCGTTACCGCAGCCGCCGGTTTCCGCGCCGCCGGCATCAACGCCGGCCTCAAGGAGTCCGGCCGCCTCGACCTCGCCCTGGTGGTCAACGACGGTCCCCTGGATGTGGCTGCCGGCGTGTTCACCACCAACCGAGTCGCCGCCGCCCCCGTGCGCTGGTGCCGCGGCGTGCTGGGCGGCGAGCACGATGCGATGGGATCCGCGCGCGCCGTCATCCTGAACTCCGGGTCCGCCAACGCCTGCACCGGTCCCCGCGGAGCCGCCGACACCGCGGCCACTGCGGTCCGCGTTGCCGAACTGCTCAGCGAGGACCACCCGGGCCTGCAAGCCGACGACGTGCTGGTGTGCTCCACCGGCGTCATCGGTGTCCCATTGGATATGCCCGTTCTGCTCGCCGGCGCCGAAGCCGCCGCGCGGGCCCTGGACACAACCGCCGAGGCCGGACACGACGCCGCGGTCGCCATCATGACCACCGACACCGTGCCCAAGGAGGATGCCCTCCACCTGGACGGCTGGAGCATCGGCGGGATGATCAAGGGCGTGGGCATGCTTGCGCCCGGCCTGGCCACCATGCTGTGCGTCATCACCACCGACGCCGTCATTGATGCGAGCACCGCCGGCTCCGCCCTGTCCCGCGCCGCCGCCCGCACCGTGAATCGGATCAATTCCGATGGCTGCATGTCCACCAACGACACCGTCCTGCTGCTGGCCTCGGGCGCCTCCGGCATCACCCCCAACCCCGACGACTTCGACGCTGCTGTCGAGGAGCTGCTGGCCCGGCTGGGACGGCGGCTGGTGGCGGATGCGGAGGGCGCCACCCACGACATCGCCATCACCGTCACCGGCGCTATCAGCGAGGCGGCCGCCGAGGCCGCAGCCCGCACCGTCTCGGCCTCCAACCTGCTCAAATGCGCCGTTGCCGGTGAGGACCCCAACTGGGGGCGTGTCATCTCCCAGCTCGGCACCGTGCCCGAGGCGGTGTGCCCCTTCGACCCGGATGCAGTCGATGTCGCCATCAACGGCGTGACCGTCTTCCGGCACGGGGAGCTTGGCGAGGACCGCAGCACGGTGGATATGACCCCGCGCGAGACCCGCATCGACATCGCCCTGGGCGCGGGCGACGCCGCCGCCACCGTCTGGACCAACGACCTCACCCACGGATACGTCACCATCAACGCGGACTACACGACATGACTACCACCCTGCCCAGCTCGCTGACCCCCACCCAGAAGGCCTCCGTCCTGTTGGAGGCCATGCCCTGGCTACGCGCCTACAAGGGCGCCACCATCGTGATCAAATACGGCGGCAACGCCATGATCGACGAGGACCTCAAACGCGCCTTCGCCGCCGACGTCCTCTTCCTCCACCAGGTCGGGCTGCGCCCCGTGGTGGTCCACGGCGGCGGCCCACAGATCAGCGCCATGCTGACTCGCCTCGGCATTGATTCCGAGTTCAAGGGCGGCCTGCGCGTGACCACCCCCGAGGTCATGGACGTGGTGCGCATGGTGCTCACCGGCGGTGTGCAGCGCGAACTGGTCAGCCTGCTCAACGAGTCCGGCTCCGCCGCCGTGGGCATCTCCGGTGAGGACGGTGGCCTGCTGCGCGCGCGCCAGCGCCTGGCCACGGTCGATGGCGAGCGGGTCGACGTCGGGCTTGTCGGTGACGTCGTCGAGGTCGACCCGCGTTCGGTGATCGAGCTGCTCGACCAGGGCCGCATCCCGGTGGTCTCCTCGGTGGCTCCGCTGGTCGCCGACGCCACCACCGTCCTCAACGTCAACGCCGACACCGCCGCAGCGGCCCTCGCTGTCGCCCTCAAGGCGCAAAAGCTCATCGTGCTCACCGACGTCGAGGGGCTGTACTCCAACTGGCCGGATAAGGGCTCGCTCGTCTCTCGCATCGGCGCCGACGCCCTTGAAGCACTACTGCCCGAGCTGTCCAGCGGCATGGTGCCCAAGATGGAGGCGTGCCTGCGGGCGGTGCGCGGCGGCGTGGGCCAAGCCCATGTCGTTGACGGCCGGCAGCCGCACTCCATGCTGCTGGAGATCGTCACCGACGACGGCGTCGGCACCGTTGTCCACCCCGACGTCATCCCACAGTCACGGACGAAAGGAGGCGCGACACTGTGAGCGCGCATCCCCCCATTCCCGCTGCCTCCGCTCCCAGCAAGAACGAGACCTGGCGGGGCCGCTATGCAGGCGCCGTCATGAACACCTTCGGCACGCCCGGACGCGTGCTGGTACGTGGCCAGGGCACCCGTGTCTGGGACGCCGACGGGAAGGAGTACATCGACCTGCTGGCCGGCATCGCCGTCAACTGCTTGGGCCATGCCCACCCCGCCGTGGTCTCCGCCGTCACCGAGCAGATCTCCACCCTGGGACACATCTCCAATCTGTTCACCTCCCCGGCCCAGATCACCTTGGCCGAGGCCCTGACCGACCTCGTATTCCCGGTGGCCCCGCAGAATGCGCGCGTCTTCCTGGCCAACTCCGGCACCGAGGCGAACGAGGCCGCCTTCAAGATCGCCCGGCGCCACGGCGGCCGCGCGCGGCCGCGCATCCTCGCCCTGGAGGATGCCTTCCACGGCCGCACCATGGGTGCACTGGCACTCACCCACAAGGCCGCCTATCGGGAGCCCTTCGAGCCGCTGCCCGGGGGAGTGGAGTTCATCCCCGCCGGCGACGTCGACGCGCTGCGCGGCGCCCTGGGGCCGGACGTCGCCGCCCTCATCGTCGAGCCCATTCAGGGCGAGGCCGGGGTGCGCCCCCTGCCCGACGGTTACCTTGAAGCCGCGCGCGAGCTCACCGCCGCCGCAGGAGCCCTGCTCATCATCGACGAGGTGCAGACCGGCATGGGCCGCACCGGCGCCTGGATGGCTCACCACCTACTGGCCCCTGGCATCGTGCCCGACGTCGTCACCCTCGCCAAAGGGCTGGGCGGCGGCATGCCGATCGGAGCCGCCGTCGCTACCGGAGAGGCGGCCGAGCTGCTGGGCCCCGGCCAGCACGGCACCACCTTCGGCGGTAACCCGGTCGCCGCGGCCGCAGCCCTGGCGGTCATCGACACGATCCGCACCGAAGGACTGCTAGGACGCATCACCGAGTTGGGGGACCGGTGGGCCGCCGCCCTGGAAGCCGTGCCCGGGGTTACCGAGGTGCGCGGGGCCGGCCTGCTGCGCGGGGTGGGCCTGGCCGAGGCCGTCGGCCCCGCCGCCGAGGTCGCCGGTGCGCTGGAGCGGCGCGGCTTCATTGTCAATGCGCCCCGCCCGGACACGCTCCGGCTGGCACCCCCCTACATTCTGGCCGACGCCGACGCCGACGCTTTCACCGCGACGCTGACGGACGTCCTCACGGAGCGGACAGCGGCATGAGCGGGCAGCCGGACACCCCCGCGCTTGATACCGTCGGCGCCGGCACGCCCCCGACCAAGGCCGCCCGCCACGCCCTCATTGCCCGAATCCTCGGCCACGAGCGCATCCGCTCCCAGGCGGAACTGCGCGACGCGCTGGCTCAGCGCGGCGTGGCTACCACCCAGGCGACGCTGTCACGCGACCTCGTCGAGCTGCGCGCCACCAAGGTCCGTGCGGCCGGCGGCGTGCAGGTGTACGCCCTCCCGCAGGCCGGCGCCCCCGGGCAGGTATCGCCCATCGGGCCGGGTGATGAGCCGCTGACCGACCGCACCACCGCGCGTTTGGCCCGTTGGTGCGCCGACCTGGTCGTGACCGCCGAATGGGCCGGCAACCAGCTGGTGCTGCGCACTCCGGCCGGTGCCGCCCAACTGTTGGCCAGCGCCGTCGACGACGCCATGCTGCCCGGCGTGCTCGGGTGCATCGCCGGCGACGACACCGTCCTGGTCATCACCCGCTCCGAGGAGATAGCGGCCGAAGTGGCCGCGCATCTGCTCGCCCTGGCCGGTCCGCACCACTGACCCGCACCGGGTCGCATATACCAATCAGATCAACAAACAGATAGAAGGACACAGAACACCTATGAGCAAGCACCAGGACCGCGTCGTCCTCGCCTACTCCGGAGGCCTGGACACCTCCGTCGCCATCGGCTGGATCGGCGAGCAGACCGGCCGTGAGGTCGTCACCGTCGCCGTCGACGTCGGCCAGGGCGGGGAGGACCTGGAGGTCATTCGCCAGCGCGCCCTCGACTGCGGCGCCGTCGAGGCCTACGTGGCCGACGCGCGCGACGAATTCGCCGAGGAGTACTGCATGCCGGCGCTCAAGGCCAACGCGCTCTATGAAGGCAAGTACCCGCTGGTGTCGGCCCTGTCCCGGCCGGTCATCGCCAAGCACCTGGTGCGTGCCGCCCGCGAGTTCGGCGCCACCACCGTTGCCCACGGCTGCACCGGCAAGGGCAACGACCAGGTGCGCTTCGAGGTGGCCATCACCTCCATGGCCCCGGACATGGACTGCATCTCGCCGGTGCGCGACCTCGCCCTGACTCGGGACGTGGCCATCGAGTACGCCGAAAAGCACGACCTGCCGATCGAGACCACCAAGCACAACCCCTTCTCCATCGACCAGAACGTGTGGGGCCGCGCCATCGAGACCGGGTTCCTGGAGGACCTGTGGAACGCCCCCACCAAGGACGTCTACGTCTACACCGACGATCCCACCTACCCGCCACTGCCCGACGAGGTCGTCATCCACTTCGAACAGGGTGTGCCCACCGCGATCGACGGGAAGCCGGTGACGCCGCTGCAGGCGATCCAGGAGCTCAACCGTCGCGCCGGCGCCCAGGGCGTGGGTCGCATCGACATGGTCGAGGACCGGCTGGTGGGCATCAAGTCCCGCGAGATCTACGAGGCCCCCGGAGCCGTCGCACTCATCGAGGCGCACCAGGCCCTGGAGTCCGTCACTCTGGAACGCCTGCAACGCCGCTACAAGCGGCAGATGGAGCAGGCCTGGAGCGACCTGGTCTACGAGGCCCAGTGGTACTCGCCGCTCAAGCGCTCCATGGACGCCTTCATCGAGGACACCCAGGACTACGTGACCGGCGACATCCGCATGGTGCTGCACGGCGGTCGTGCCACCGTCAACGGGCGCCGTACCGATACCGGACTGTACGACTTCAACCTCGCCACCTACGAGACCGGGGATACCTTCGACCAGTCCTCCTCGCGGGGATTCATCGAGATCTACGGCATGCAGTCCAAGCTCGCCGCCGCCCGCGACGTGCGCCTGGGACGCGGCGTCGCCTTCTAGAGGCCGGACCGGTCGGTACCGCTGGGGCCGCCCGGGGGAGGAACATGAGGAAGGAAGAGTGTGCCCGCTGACGACCGTATCCCTGTACCGGTGGCAGTCCCCGGCTCGCGGCGCTCCCTCATGCCCGCTCTGGGGACGTGGGCCTTCTTCCTCACCTTCTCCGGGCAGGGCGTGCGTGACCTGGTCGGCTGGTGGGCCTTCGGGGCGGTGGCGGCGCTGAGCGCGGTGGCACTCGTGCTCGTGTTCTTTGCCGAGGGACACCGCGTACCGTGGCGGGCCCTGCCCCCGGTCACCACCGCCTATGTGCTCGTGTGTCTGCTGAGTGTGCTGTGGTCGCAGTACCCGGAGGAGACTGCCCTGGCGGGGCTGCTCATGCTCACCACCAGCGTCGTGGGGGTTCTGCTCGCCTGTGGTTTGTCCCTGCGTCAGATGACCGACGCACTCAGCCGCGCACTGGAAGCCACCCTGGTGCTGAGTCTCCTGCTGGAGGCCTACGTGGCCATGGTGCTGCGCCATCCGCTCATTCCGTTGTACATGCAGGACTGGGATGAAGTACCGATCTCCTACTACTGGGTGAACGGGGATCTGTTCAACGGTGGTCCCATCCAGGGCATTGTCGGTAACCGCAACCCGCTGGCTTTTATCGCCCTACTTACCCTGCTGTGCGTGGCGGTGCGCTGGGCCGACCGGCGCATACGCCCGGCGGGCCTAGTGATCTGGACGGCGGTGTCCTTGCTGGTGCTGGTCCTGACCGACTCGGCGACCGTATCCGTAGCACTGGTCGTGTGCGCAGCGAGCGGTCTGGTGCTGTGGCTGGTGCGTCATGTCCCGCACCGGTGGCGCCCGGTGGTGCTCACCACCGCCGCGGCTATCGGGGTGGTGCTGGTCGCCGCCGCGATCGGGCTGCACTCTCAGGTGACGGCGGTGCTCGGGCGCAGCTCGGATATGTCGGGACGCTGGGAGATCTGGCAGCGAGTGCTGGCACTGTGGGAGGAGCACACCATCCTGGGCTGGGGATGGATCATGTACTGGGTGCCGTGGCTGCCGGTATTCGCCACCCTTGTGGTTCGTCCCGATGGCACCCCCACCATGAGCGCCCACAACGCCTATATCGAGGCGCTCTTCCAGACGGGCGTGGTTGGGGCGACGCTCGTCGTCGTGCTGGTGGTGCTGCTCCTGTACCGCTCCTTCCGTCTGGCCTTGCGCAATATTGACTCCGACGCCTCGGTGCTCCTGCCCGCCCTGCTCATGACCGCGCTGGCGGTGCAGTCGTTTACCGAATCCCGACTGCTCAGCGAGGGAAACTGGGTGGTGGTCTGCGCGCTGGGCACCTGGCTGGGCCTGCATCGCCTTTACGAACGCGGCCGCAACGGGACCCGGACCGACAGCACGGCGCCGGTCCGGGCAGCGAGCACGCGCACGCCTACCCGGCTGAATGCGTCATGATGGGACCATGACGAGTCAGACGTCCCCGTGGTGCTCACCACCGCCGCGGCTATCGGGGTGG
>NZ_JAWDJJ010000247.1:0-12678 GCF_032465695.1 Actinomyces sp. MRS3W | reverse complement strand
GGCGAGCCGGTGTCGGCGAGGGTGGCCAGCGCCCGGAGGCGGTCGGCCGGCATCTCGCGCAGCCGGACCGGCTGGGTGAAGGCCTGCGCGGGGATGAGTCGTCGACGGGTAGCGGCCCACTCGTCCAGATCGGCGCGGGTTTCGAGGACGACGGCGTCATCGGGCAGGTCGATGCCGAACACGTCGCGGGCGAAGGCGAGCATCCGGGAGCGGTCACCGCCGTCGCCGAGGGTGGCGGAGGTGGCCACGGGGCAGACGGGGCCGAGCGGGGAGGCGTCGAAGGCCTCCTGGCGCGGATCGTCGGCGGGCAGGAGTTCGCGCACGGCCAGCCCGAGGCGCCGCAGCAGCATGGCCACGTCCGTGCCCTGGGCGCCGTCGTAGGTGTGGAACTCGTCGAGTACGAGGTAGGTCAGCGACTGGGCGGAGGCCGACCACAGCTTCTGGTCCCCGGGGCGCAGCAGCAGCTGGTCGAGCATCTTGTAGTTGGTGAGCAGAATGTCCGGCGGATAGTCGCGGATGTGGTGACGGTCGGTGATGAGGGAGTCCGCGGTGACGCGCTTGGATCCGTCGGTGGAGTCGCCCGTGTACAGGGCGGCGGTGATCCCGGCCAGGGCCGGGTCGGAGGTGATGAGGCGGGCCAGGCGGCCGGCCTGGTCGGTGGCGAGCGCGTTCATCGGGTAGAGGATGAGTGCCTTGATGCCGGTGACGCCGCGGGCGCGGGCGCGCAGCACGTGATCGAGCACGGGGTGCAGGAATGCCTCGGTTTTGCCCGAGCCGGTGCCGGTGGTGACGATGGTGGGCTCGGGGCGGTGACCGTTCTTGGTGGTGAGCCTGCGGTAGGCATCCTCCTGGTGGCGGTAGGGCGGGAGCCCTGGATCCCAGTCGAGGGCGTCGGAGCGGGCGCTCGCGGGCAGGTAGGGCAGGCGCAGCTTGACGTAGGGGCCCACGAAGATGCCCTGCTCGGGGTCCTGGAGGAAATCGGCCAGCGCGCGCCGCGGCTCCGCATCCGTCAGTGCGAAGGTGGTGGAGAGGTAGTCGACGATGGAGCGCCGTATGCGCTCGGCCTGGAGGCTGGGCAGGAGGAGCATAGTCAGCCCCGCGGATCGTGGGCGCGGGGACCGGCGGCGACGCCGGCAGTAGCGGTGACGGTGAGGCAGCGGGCCCACGGCGGGGCGGAAGGCCTACGACAGAAGGCCCGACGGGAGATGCGGCTCACAGAGTCGAGAGTACCGCAGTGGTTGGGGTGGTCCCGAGGCGGTCCACGACTGTGGCTGCGTTGGAACTTGCGCGTCTACACAACAGTTGTGAGGGACCGGATCTTGCAACGACGGATCCATGATCCTGCCCTTGCGAGGACTGCAGTGGCGAAGACTTACGTCCCCGCGGCGGGTGAGCCGCACCCAATCCTAGCAGGCTATCGGCGACGTACTTGGCATGATCCGGCAGAGCGCGAACAAGCGCTTCCACACTGCTTAGTAGATATTCGTCTACTGTCGGGGACAGATCGTCGGAGAGTACGTAGGAGTGCGCAGTGTAGGAAGACCTGCCCGCTAACCGAGCGGGCCGCTGTGCGGGCGAGGTGATTGACGCGGAGGATCACGAGCGCCGGACCTGGGCCGTGAATGATAAAATGTCCAAACACGGATCCGTTGCTTGGGAGGAGGTCGAGATAGGTCTCAGGGTGGCGAACTGAACCGTTCCTGACTTTGGAGAATGCGAATATCTCGAAGGATAGTGTCGACGGACGAACTGCGCCCAAAAGAAGCCGTAGAATAGGTCACGGAGCGACTATGAGAGTCCGCGGGGCGTAATCCCTCGCGGAATCGCAGGTTGGGTTGCACGACCGCCGCGACTTGTGGTGAACGTTGGCTGAATGTACTAAGAACGACGGTGCAGTAATCCGAGAACACTACCGAAGACACGGAACGCCTTACGGCATGTCTCAGGGGCATCCTCGGTGTCGGAAACGTCATCAGCCATAGACAGTGAAATTCTCACTGAGAGTAAAATCTATGCGACGAACACGCCCGCTCCTTAAACCTATCGAATATGCTCTTATGCAACTCGTGGGTCACGAGCTGGAACTAACCAGCGCCGGGTCATCGCTCAAACAACTATGCAATAACAACGTTATGCAGCACTAGACGATTGCATCCTGCATGACGAGCATATGGTTCATAATCGAGAACTCCTTAACCTTGCCGAGCCCAGGAAAGTGCTGGCGCCTATGCAGATCGCGAAATGCATCGATCCCTTGGTTCGTTGGCAACGACTTTGTGTCAATGAAACTGATGAGCTTGTTGAGCGCCTCGAAGAACTTCCCGGCAAGATCGTCTTGAGTCTCATTACTGTCAGAACAAAAGTGCCTCAGCCGGACAGCGTCTCCTGACAAATAAGTGAAGTGAATAACAACCGTGTAGGCCGGACCACCCCTATCGTGAAAAGCCCTTCCCAGCGTGAGGAAGTCGCTGACGCCGACGTACCCCGCGTTCTTGTAACCAGTGACGCGAGTACTGAAGATTGACTCCCCACGACCCACATACTCTCGGTTCGGAGATAAAGAAGGAAATGGGTCGTTCGCCCAAACAACCGGAAGCCCCCCGAGTGGCAGGCCATATGAAGCCGGAACCGTAAGATCCTCGGCAACATTCCATCGGACTCCGTGATAAGTCGCACCTTGCAGAGTAGAGGAGAGGCCAGGCTCATGAACGATATCAAGCGTGAACTGATGACCAGCGTTCCTAGCGTCATCGATCCAGCGCGACATCGCCGAGTGATCAGCGTCAGCATTGGAGAGTATGGCAAGTCCATGGTGCTTGAGAAGATCGCTCTCAAGGTAGTAGTCGCCAAGTGATCTCCAGTCGCCATGCTCGCGTAGCTTGCCAACCGAAGGGTTAAGGACAAGGTCGCAACCAAGGCCTTCGTCTGCTATCTGTCGCAGCCTTTTGGCGAAGACACCGTCCGGCAGGGCGACTGGCTCCAAAACCGGCGTGACGCGTGATGATGTGACAAAACTCGCGGCGCAGTTTCGAACGGCGAGGACCTCATGCTGCCGTGCCCGTAGCCTAGGCATGTACATTTGCAACCTCCTGGTTCATCCAGTCTTGAAGACCGGAAATCTGTTGTCTCGTTGGATTGATTTGTAAGATGGCGGGCCGCACCGGCTCGGGCAATCGAGCGATAAGAGACCGACCAGCCCGGGGCTGTCTTCTTTTCAGCTGCTCTGCGACCGCGTCGTGGAAAACAAGCGGGTCCAGATCTCGGGTAGCTGCTAATGCATATGAGAACACCCGCGTATTAGGCAAGTCAGGGACAGTAGCGCCAAGAGCAGATAAAACTCGAAGGTACTCTGCACGACGAAGTGACCGCATCAGAATCTCTGAATCAAGAAACTCGTAGCTAGGCCGTGCGGCACGGACAGTCTCCACGTGTCCGTTCGTGTCAAGCCAGTGAAGACCAACGGTCTCAAATTCAGGGGTTGCGAGCACTTGTTCCACTACATGTTCTGATGCGACAATGGAAACTAGAGGAGCGATTCTCCTGTAATCGCGCAGTTGATTTGTAAGCCGGGAAGTGCTATCGAGATCACTCTTGATCTCGATAGCATGTAACGAGTCTGTGATGGCCAAAATATCGACGATTGATCGGCTGACTCTGAACTCCGGCAGGACAACGCGGCCGCCGCATGGGAACATTTGCCTAAGAACGGCTTTACGATAGACAAAGTCGTTACGATAGTGGCGAGAGAGCCATCTGTCACATCGCCAGATCAGCGTTCGTACCGTGGACGCGCCAATGGCCAGACCGCTCTCGACAAGACTTGAAATAGTACGATTTGCTAATCGTGACGCCGAGCCGTCTCTCATTGCCGAGCGGAGGACGGGTGTTGAAAGCATCGCCGACGCAGCGGCCGCTGGTTCCTCTGCAAAACCCATTACATCTCCTCGCTATGGGGCCCGTACATCAGCCAGTCGAGGACCACGGCCAGTTTCGCATACTGCGTGGCGTAATAGGATCGCCGACGATAGTTACGATTAGAGTCCAGGAATGCTCGCAAACCCTCTCGGTCCCGGGTCTCGTCCAACAATTGCCAAGGGTTTTTAAGGATCCAGTCCTCACCTAGACGATCAAGCACGTCTTGAAAAGTGACACCGGCGGGGAGAGAACGCATTTCAAGGTGCTTGGTCTCCCGAGATATATAGGCATTAATCGTGGATGGGACTTTGGCTCGGGGTAATAAAGCTCCCGCCTCATCCAGGAACCCTCCTTGCCTGAGATACTTCCAATAGGGCACGTACCAGGATCTCTGGAAAGAGCGCCCGAACGCTTCCGATATTACTTTTTTACTGGGAAGACCGCGGTCAGGCGTACCGAGAACATCATCAACGAGGTCCCAGCGAGACAGACCGACGATCCCCTTGACCGTCATCTTGGCGCCGACACCAAATACAACGTCGAACTGATCCGAGGTAGACTCAATATCGGAGACTTGTACTAGTCGGCGATCAGGGTCGTTGCTTTTTACCAGCTCGTAGACCTGATTCTTTAGCTGACGTAGAACGCGAGCCGGAAGCGCTCGCTCTTTGATTCCTAACGCCCGGAACACATCAATGAAGTCAGGGACAACAATTTCGAAGGCTTCGATTTGGCCGCCTTCAATCTGTATGGTTCGGTTGTCTACTTTTGGTGAAGCGTTCGCGTCCCAACTGACGAAAAGAAGTCGATCCTTGAGTTTGCTTGCGCTAACTCCACGCATCGCTTTCACCAACGATCGAAGTATCTCTAGTATGTTGCTGTCGCTTAGACTGTAACCCAGAAAAAGGATTGGATGCTCGACGAAGATAGTCATAAGTTTAGCGGCGAGGTACGCGTCCCGCTCCTGGAAATCATCATAGTCCTCCCCCGTCAGAACGAGTGAGGTAGGTCGTTGTGAGGATCCGTGAATCATGTAGATCTCTGCAATACCTTGCGGTTCGGCGAACAGCAGTTCATCTTGACCAGTGAAGATGGTGTAGTCAGGGTAAACTATTGTCATCAACCTGTCGAAGTTCGTCGTTATAACTCCTTCGATATTCGCGCTTTGGAGGAGCTTGAATTCAGTAGCGTAGTCGGCTGGCGGAGTGAAGCCTTCGAGCGCTTCCTCGAAATACCTCGCGACTTCTATCTTCAAGGCTGATGAAGTATCGGTAACTACGTTGTGATATCGCGCCCTCGAATCTGAAAAGCGCTTGTCTGACCACCAAACCTCGTAGAATTCCTCAGATATTTCCGATGCGGTCTTGGGGAGGTTGCCTTTAGCGCGGCCACGATAGTACTCATATGATTTACTTGTAAATGCGGCAAAGTACCTGAGAAGACCTTCCCAATCGGGGAGATCTGCGTATCGTCTAGAAATCCCCGAGCCGATGAACAGGTATGGCGCCGCCATGGTCTTTAGATGGGAGCTGAGGAAGTCGTACGCGATGCCCACGTCACGTAGGCTACACCGAGGCGCTCTGCGGCGTTGGTGGTTCGGAGGCGTGGGGCTCGGTGGGTAGTGCTTCACCTGGCGCCTCGACCAAGTCAGCCAGTGTGTCGAGGAGGTCGAGGCGTGGTAATCCGCGACGTTCATAGCCTTGCGGAGGTACCGGTAGGCGGCGGCGATCGAGACGTGGGCGTCGCTGGCCGGGAGGTACACGCTGGTGGCCTCGATGAGCAAGCGCAGCAGAAGGTCTGGGTCCAGCAAGTGGCCGCCCGCCGGTAGGGTTGGATGTGGTGGCGGCGGTGATGGGCGGCCAGCCAACGATTCACGGTACGGGCGGTGAAGACGAACACGTGAAGAGTGGCACTAAAGGAGAATTCGCGGGCCATCCAGGGAATAGCAGGGAATCTTGAACGGTTCCTGTCTTCCGGCCCTCATCCCCTGATGAGAAAACCATAATGGCCCGCATTCGTGCTTTCGCGAGGGTCGCGGAACAACTCCGACTTGATGTGGCAATTTGGAAGTTAGCTGCCGCCGAAGTGTACTAGTGATCGCCGTAACGGTGAGGTAAGTGTGTCGTGTTAATGAAACAGATTTGACGACTTTCGCGTACGATCGTACGCGAAAGTCATGAGAACTATCTTTGTAGATGGAATCTTTTCTCAATTACGCTGGTGCGCGATCCTCCCTGGGGTTTAGCTGCGCAGGGTGGTTAAGTCGATTTTGCGTCGTGGGTGGTTGCTGTGACGGTCGTGTGGATGCGGCGGAAGTCGGATTCGCGGTCGCGGGTGTCGAAGGGGAGGGCGTAGACGTAGGTTACGCCCGAGCCGGGGTGGGTGTGGGTGCGCTCGTCCGGCGGCATGTTGGCATCGTGCTCGGGGCGCTGGCGCTTCTCCCACGCCTGGCGCACTGAGGTGGGAACCTGACGACCATTAGCGTCGTAGACGTAAGCGCCCTGGCCGCGGCCGTGGTCATAGTCGTACAGCACAGCGAACTGAGTGCGGTAGATCGTGCACAAGTCGTCAATCGGGATACCAAGCATCATGGCCACCATGACGTCGATCTCCACCTGCGCATTACGCCGATCCTCCGCGCGACGCAACGGCGTATCCGGAGTCCAGACAGGGCCGACCGGACGCTCGTCGTGACGCTCCAAGATCGGAGCGTCGGCGAGGAAGGCGGCATCCCAGCACTCGGCCCACAAGTCCGCATAGGCGTCCGTGACGCAGTTGAGCCGGAGGGTGCGGAGGATGACGAGCGGTGCGAGGGGGTGGTCGCTGGGCAGCGTTGGAAGGCGACAGAAGTCGGGGAAGTAGATACCTGATTTAGGTAGCGCTCGTAGAGTGAAATCAGTCAGAAGCGAAGATGTGCCGGCTTGGGAAAGTGCAAGCGCGGTTAGAGGCATCAGGGGTGAGCCCGCAGAGAACACTCCGTTCGGGTGCGCGGTACCCGGTGGAATGAGGGCCGGGATGAGTGTGCGTTCTCCGGTGTTGGCCGCCATGGCGCGCCAGGCGATGCGGTAGTGGTCGCGGGCGGAGGTGTCGCCCCAGTGCGTGTAGAGGCGGTCGTAGGTGGCGCGGTCGCCTGCCGGCTTGTACGAGGTCACCGGATGGGCGTCGGGAGCGAGCTGCTCGAAGTCGACACTGGTCCAGTCCTTGTTGCTGCGCATGGTCTGGTTCGGCTGCTTGTTAAGTGGGGTCGAGACGTGCAGATGCGGTCCCTGCAGAATGGCGTCCGCCCATGCGGCTTCGCCCCATTCCCGGATAAAACGACCCTTTTGGCGATCGATTGATTCATCCCAGCCGCGGGAAAAATGCAGGCCGAGGCCGCCTACACGTGGGCTGTGTGCCAGGGTTGCCAGGGTCCGAGCGGCAGCAGAGTTGATCGTGTAGACCATGGGGGTTGAGCGCCAGTCCGCGGCTTCGGTGACCGACTGCCAGGTCCTGAGGGTCGACTCGTCAACATGCTGGATACGGGAGGCGTGCGGTCGTAGGTCCCAGGTGCTCGTGTGCGGGTCCTTGAAACCCGGTTCCTCGCCGGTGCCGTCATGCATGAGCGAACGGGTGACTGTGTCCGGATGGTAGAGCGAAGCGGCGTGCAGAAAGCTGGGCGATCGTTCTGTTCCGTAGACATGAACCCCGTATTGCACGAGGTTATGGATGTCGAATAGACGAAGTTCATTGATGAACTGCCAGTGTCGCCGTAGTCGCCGGTATGTGGCGGCGCGTAGGTTCGGGGTCTTCGCGTCGGTGAAGTGGGTCTCCATGTGGATGAGTCCGGACGTGCCCCGAGGACCTTGGTGCTCCCACACCTGGCACATGAAGGCGCGGTAGAGGTCGGGCTGGCCACTGAGTAGCGGATACACCGTCGCGTCACTCAGCAACTCCGCCTGCACCACGACGTCCGCAGTACCGTTGATCACCAGGTGTCTGATGCCTGGGTGCGTGAGTGTAAGCGGGCGGCGGGCATTCTTTTCGGCAACTGAGGAGTTCTTCGCCAGCTTCCACCAGGGGTCCCCTTCGGCTAGGAGCCCTTCCACATCCGTGCGTGGCCGCACCCAGGGCGGGTTTCCGACCTGGAGGTCGAAGCCGCCGCGGGCAAACACGGTGGCGAAGTCCAGCTCCCAGTGGAAGAAGCCCTGCTCCTGCGCCACCCGCTGCACCACTGCCAGCCAAGGGTGCTCCGCAACCACTGCGTCAACCTTGCGGGCACCCGCGAAGCCCAGCTCCACGGCCTCCACATCCTCCAGCTGCGCCCAGGTGGAAGCCTCCGCCAAGGTTCCGTCGGTTCCCCGGGCGTCCCTGGCCGGCTTGCCCAACAAGGCCTCCAGCACGTCCAGCCAGTCGTCCAGGCTCGGCGGCTCCGTGTCCGCTGTCAACGGCCAGTACCACAGGGCACACCACGCATCCATGACCAGTCGTAGCCGCCGATACGCCGAATTCGGGTCGGCGAGGTAGCCCTCAATCTGCTCCCGCGTCACCGTGGAGCCAACGCCGTCGGTCTGGGGCGGGCGCCCCCACAGGTCAATGCGGCGGGAGGCCTCGGCCTCCGCCACGCGCAGCCGCCGCAACGTCAGCTCCCACAGCACCTCAACGCGCTGTGCCAGCGCCACCAGCCGCTTGGTCTGCGTCGCCTTCGGCGCCCTGGTGATGCTATTGCGCCAGGCCTTGAGCGCCCGCAAACGGTCGGCGTCCACAAGATCACGCACCTGCTTGGGCACCTCCACGGCGGAGCCCCAGCCCTGGGCCGGTAACAGGAAGTGGTGAATCCGGTCCGAGACGTCCAGGGCCCGGCCCAGGCGGTGCCGCGACTCGGCTGAGACGCCGTCGGTGCCGCTGGGGCCGTCGATCGCCTCGGCAACCTGCACCAGGGACTCGGAGACCGGCGTCGTGGTCAGCCACGCCTTCTTCTTCAAAGCGCTCACCGGATACAACGCCCGCCTGGCACCCACGAGGGAATTACCGCGCCGCAGCCGCAGCCCGAACCAGGGAGCCGCCAGGCCCTCCACCATGGTGTCCAACCACAGGGAGATCTCCGCCAACTCCACGGCCGTGGCATTGAGGTCCACGCCGTAGACCTGGTGCAAGGCGATATACGCCTTCACCTTCGCCAGCTCGCGCGGGCGCTCCTCCGGGTCCATGCGCTCGCCCAGCTCCCGTTCCCGACGGGATAGATACTGCTCGGCCAACTGCCGCACCGCCTCGATCGCGAATGCGCCCGAGCCGAGCGCCGGCTCGCACACGGTCAGGTGCAGCACCTCTTCCGCCGTCGTCGTCCGGCCATCCTGATCCAGCAGCTCCTCCAGGGCCTGCTGCACGGTGAAACGGGTCAGCACCTCCGGGGTGTAGAACGACGCCGAACGCTGCCGGTCCCGGCCCGACAGGCGGAACACGAACTCACCCGGCTCATAGGTGACATTGCGGCGCTCGCCCGTCACCTCGTCCTCCACCGTCACCAAGTCGGAGTCCGTCAACCCCTCCATGACATCCTCGGGCACCACCCACGAGCCCTTGGAGGCATCCCCGCCCGGGGTCACCTCCCACAAGCGCTCCGTGGCGAAGGAGCCCGTGTAACTCATCAGCCCCTCGTAGACGGCGCCCAACTGGTTGATGCCCAGCTCCACGTAGGAGATGAAACCGCGGCCATTCCTGCCGTTCTCCTTGGTCAGCAGCAGATGGCGCAGCACCCGCAGCAGGGCCGCATTGCCCAGGCGCACCTCGTCGATGAGCGCCGTCGCCTCCGGGCGGAACAAATCCGCGCGCATGGGCTGGAACACCAGCCCGTCAAAGGCCTCCTCCGACCCTGCACTCACGTGCTGGTTCAAGCCCTCATCCACCAACCGGAACAGCGTCCCCAGGGACTCGTAGATGTGCGTGCCCGCCTGCGACGTCTCCTCATGCAACTCCCGCAGCGTCAGCTCGCGCAGCCGGTCCAGGCCGTAGCCGGCGTCGTACTCGGCCGCGCCCACCGGCAGCACGCCCAACTCCGGGCTCGACTCCGCATACAGCAGGAAGATGATCCGGTAGATGTACCGCAACGACTGGAGCGCCAGCGGCTGCGCCTGAGCCTGCGGCAGCGGCGGCAGGCCCCGAGCGGCACGACGGCGCACCACATCATTCGCGATGATCTCAATCGAGGAGCGCACCCCCTCCCGCAGATCCTTCGACACCCCCACCGTGTGGGCGGCCGAGTCCGCGAGCGTCGTCGTCCACCAGGTCTCGCCCTCCGCCGTGGGCAGCAGGGAACGGGCGTCCAGGCAGGTCAGGGCCCGCTCAACCTCCCCGCCGCGCTTGGCATCATTGCGCTCGGCCACCAGCTGCAGGTTGACGGCCAGCCAGCGGCCCTCCGGCCACCGCTCCTTCTCCGCCAGCAGCGCCCACCGGCCCGCCAGTACCAGGGCGAAGGCCGGCCCGTGCTCATCGGTCATGAGCGTGGACAGTGCCCGCGCCACCGAGATCACCGGCTCCGCGCCCTCGATGACCGGAGCGCTCGGGTCCTCCAGCTCCACCGGCTCCCACGGCTCGGCGAGTGTGGGCGCGTCCTTGACCAGCAGGTCCTCCACCGTCGCGGCGGGACGCGCCCGCAGCAGCGCCAACGGTGCGGGACCCTCATCGCCGACGGGGCGCACCAGCGTCATCGGGCCGCGCTCCGTCAACCGGTACTCGGCCGAGCCGAACCCCAGAATCTCCCGCAGCTCGGCATCCAGCTCCTCCGCGGCCCGCAGGGCAGCAGCGGTGGGGGTGCCCACGTCGTCGGGCAGGGCCGCCAGCAGCTCCTCCAGGTGCGTGCGCGCCATACGGAACTGGCTGCGCGGCGTGGGCACGGGCGGCGTGCGCGGGTCATCCGGCTTCTCCAGCGCCTCCCACTCCTTGCGGCGCTCCAGCACGCGCGCCAGGAAGGACTCCTTCGTGGCGTCCGTGGTGAAGTAATGCTCACTGATCCAGTCCTCGCCCACCACGAGCGCATCCGACGTCGCCATCAGCGGTCCCCTTCCTTCCCGAAGCCCCACGGCACGACGACGAGCAGCGGCCGCACCAGCGTGTGCGCCGGCAAATGCTGCTCCATAAGTTCACGTTCCTCATGCACCGTGGAGCGCTGCGAGCGCAACTGCCGGTTCTGAATGAGGCGATTCGCGTCGTCGTCCCAAGAATCCGCGCGCCTCGCCCAGGCCTGCACCCGGGATCGCGCCTGTTCCTCGGCCGCCTGCACGGTCACCCGCATCTGCGTCTCGGCCGCATCCACCGCCGGGGCAATCAGCGCTTCCAGTACATCCGTATCCGGGACGCCGCCGTCATTGGTCTGCTCCTCGGCCACCCCAGCCGCCCGGAACATGGCGGCCGGGGAGTCGTGCACCTGCGCGATCGGCACCGCCGTCGGCGTGCGGCCCGCCGCAAGGTCCGCGCGGGCAGCCTCCAAGTCCAGGAAGGGGAAGGTAGCGGACACGCTCACCAGCGAGATCGTCCGCCCCGCCAAGTTGGTGAGCGTGCCCAGCAGCAGGACGGTGGGCGCATCCACTCCGCCATGCACGGCGAACACCGAGGAGCGGCCCAGCCTGGCCAGCACCCGGTCGCCCGCCCAGTCCAGCACCGGGTGCAGCGGTCCCAGGTAGTGGGCCTCCGGCCAGGAGGAGTCTGAGGAATCCCGCAGCGCCTGCGCCAGCAGGCTCGCGCCCTTGCGCTGATTGGTGGCCAGCAGCAGATGCTCCTGCACGTGCCGGTCCCGCAGGTAGGACTGCGGCAGCACCGCGCCGACGGCGCCGCCGCGCCAGGCCTTGTCCCCGGAGCCGGCAACCGCGGGGATGCGTTGTTCTCATGGACCCTCGCCAAGGCATTCCTGTCCTCCCCGGCGGCACTCATTCAGACGATCGACGAGCGCACGGCGCGGCGCAGGTCCCGGGCGGGCGATGCGCAGGCGCTGCACGACTCGGATCAGTCCTGTGCCCTGGCCCGGCTGCGCGACCTGGCGCAGGCGGCCAACACCACGGACTCCGGCAAGTACCAGGCACTGCTGGGGGAGCTTCGCCGCATCGGCGTCGGCCCCCGTTCCCCGGAGCGCGCGGTCGTCTTCGCCGAGCGCGTCGCCACCCTCAACTGGCTGGCGGAGCACCTGCGCCGGGACCTCGGCCTGCACGAGGATGCGGTGCGCGTCATGCACGGGGCGCTGTCGGACGTGGAGCAGCAGGAGATCGTCGAGGAGTTCCGGCAGTCGCACACGCGCCTGCGCATCCTGGTGACCGGCGACGTCGCCTCGGAGGGCGTCAACCTGCATGCCCAGTGCCATGAGCTGATCCACTATGACATTCCGTGGTCGCTGATCCGGATCGAGCAGCGCAATGGCCGCATCGACCGCTACGGCCAGGAGGTCTCCCCGCAGATCACCACGCTGCTTCTCAGCCCCTCCGACCCGCGTTTCTCCGGCGACGTGCGCGTGCTCACCCGGCTGATGGAGAAGGAGGATCAGGCGCACCGGGCGCTGGGCGACGCCGCCTCCCTCATGGGCCTGTACTCGGGTGACAAGGAGGAGGCAGCGATCCGCGAGGCGCTCCAGCGGGGTGCGGATATTGACACGGTGGTGCCGGATGTGGATGAGGCCCTCGCCTCGGAGGCCCTAGACCCGATGGCCGCCCTGTTCGCCAGGCTGTCGGGCGCCGCCCCGGCTCGCTCGGACGCCGCCGACGACGCCCAGCCGGCCGCGTCCGCACCCGCCCCGTTGTCTTC
>NZ_JAWDJJ010000246.1:0-5088 GCF_032465695.1 Actinomyces sp. MRS3W | reverse complement strand
ATAACCCACGGACCCGCCCCGGCCGCGATCGCCAACCGGGGACTGGCCGGCATTGACGGCACCTTGGCCACCGCCCTCGGCGCCGCCTGGGCCCGCGGACTGCCCGTGCGCGCCGTCGTCGGCGATCTCGCCTTCCTCCACGACGCCATGAGCCTGTCTCGGGGACGGCTGGAGGCCGAGCCCGACCTGCAGGTCATTGTCATCGACGACGCCGGGGGCGCCATCTTCTCCACCCTGGAATACCCGGCCGTCACCCCCGCGGAGCACTTCTCCCGCTACTTCACCACGCCGCAGGCTACCGATCCGGGCGACCTCGCCGCCGCCCTGGGCGCCGTCGTCCACCGGCCCACGGACCTCGGTGAGTTGCAAGCGCTCCTTGCCGAGCCGGTACGGGGGCTGTCCGTCGTGCATCTGCGCATGAGCGCGCATCCATCCGCCGGCGTGCCCTGACGGCGGCCGCGTGCGTGGCGAAAGCGGTCGCGTCGCGGGGGAGCGTACAAGGCTGATGCGGCGGCGTGTCCTCCGCCAGCACCGCTTTCACAGGTAAGTCCCAGACTAGTGTCGGAAATGCCCCAGGTCGCACGTATTGGGTGAGACTCGTCTACTGAGCGGGCCGACGGTCCGAGGAGGAGAGCCATGAGCACGAACGATCCCTTTGCCGCAGCGGGTGACGCCGAGCAGCCGTCGGAGGGCGACCAGCCCACCCGCCAACTGCCTGATGGCGCGACGTCGCGCCCGGCGGCATCCGGTTACGGCGGCTCTGGTTCTTCGCCGTACACGTCCGCACCGCAGCCGCCCGCCGGCTACAACTTCGGTCGCACCGCACCCACTGCTGGATCCGCCCCCTACGGGCAGTCGCAGCAGGGATCGAGCTCCTGGTCTTACGGCGCCCAGGCCTCCGGCACCAGCGGCTACCAGAGCCCCTATCAGGCTCCCAGCGCGCAGAGCTCCTCCAGCGTCGGCAGCGGGCAGCCCCCTTACCAGACGCCCACCTCCTCCGCTCCCGAGCCGAGCCGCCGTCGCGGCCCCGGCTGGGGCGGCGTCATCGCCACCTCGCTGGTGACCGCGCTGCTCGCCTCCGGCGGAACCGTGGCCGCCGTTCATTACTTCGGCGACGGCGACGACACCGCCGGGGCCACGTCCGCCCCGACCGCCATCGCCACGGGCTCGACCACCCAGACGGTGTCCTCCACCGGCACCGCCCCGGACTGGGAGGCCGTCACCGCGGCCGTGTCCAACGCCGTCGTGGCCATCACCGTGGCCGTCAACGACGGCACCGCCGTCGGCTCCGGCGTCATCTACGACGCCAACGGCCACATCATCACCAACAACCACGTGGTGGCCGGCGCCACGCAGATTCAGGTGACGCTCGCCGACGGGCGCATCTACGAGGCGGAGCTAACCGGCACCGACCCAGCCACGGACCTTGCGGTCATCGAGCTCGTCGACGCTCCGGATGACCTCACGGTGGCGCAGTTCGGTAACTCCGACGACCTCATCGTCGGCGAGGACGTCATGGCCATCGGCAACCCGCTGGGCCTGTCATCCACCGCCACCACCGGCATCATCTCCGCCCTGGACCGGCCCGTGGTCACCACCCAGGAGGAGACCGATGACCAGGGCGGGTCCTCGCTGCCCGGCCCGCTCGGTGGCCTCCTCGGCCAGTCCCAGACCACCACCACCGAGGTGTACACCAACGCCATTCAGATCGATGCGGCGGTCAACCCGGGCAACTCCGGTGGCCCGTTGTTCGACGAGACCGGCGCCGTCATCGGCATTACCAGCTCGATCGCCTCCATGTCGAGTTCCTCGGGGGAGTCCTCCGGCTCCATCGGCATCGGCTTCGCCATTCCCTCCAACCTGGCCCAGAAGATCGCCGACCAGCTCATTGAGTCCGGCACCGCCACGCACGCCTACCTGGGCGTATCGATCGGCAACGGCGGCGCCACCACCTCCGACGGCGTCACCCGCGCCGGCGCGGAGGTCGGCACCGTGGAGTCCGGTTCCCCGGCGGATGAGGCCGGCCTCAAGGAGGGCGACGTCATCACCGCGATCGATGGGAAGGCCACCAGTCAGGCCGCGGCTCTGACAGGTTTCGTGCGGCAGTACTCCGCCGGCGACGAGGTGACCCTGACGATTATTCGTAACGGCGAGGAAATGCAGGTTCCGGTGACGCTGAAGGAGCGTCAGGACTCCTGAATTCAACTGGCGGTGAGGGCGGAGAGCATGGGGCGCATCTTGGCCTGCGTCTCGGCCAACTCGTCGGCGGGCACCGAGTCGGGCATGATCCCGCCGCCGCCGAAGACTCGCGCCGGCGCCTGCGGACCCGCCCCGCCGGGCGGCAGCGCGGCGCAGCGCAGCGCGATGCACCACTCGCCCTCGCCGTGCCAGTCCACCCATCCCACCGGCCCCGCGTAACGTCCGCGGTCCATGCCCTCCACGTCGGCGATGATGCGCGCTGCCGCCGCGGTGGGCGTGCCGCAGACGGCTGCGGTGGGGTGCAGGGCGCGTACCAGCGAGAGCGCCCCGGTGTCCCCGGCCGCCACCCCGGTGATGTCGGTGGCCAGGTGCAGCACATTGGGCAGGGTGAGCACGTGCGGTGCCGAGGCCTCCACCACTGAGCACAACGGTTCGAGCGCCGTGAGCGCCGAGGAACGTGCCAGCTCGTGCTCGGCACGGTTCTTCGACGACGCCTCCAGCCACTGCGCCAGCCGAGCCGCCTCGCGCTCACGCGCCGCGGGCTCGCCGGGGCTGCGCCGGGCCGTCCCCGCCAGAACGCGGCTGGCCAGACGCCTTCCGGACAACCGCACCAGCAACTCCGGAGTAGCGCCCACCATGGCATCCACGGCGAAGCTCCAGCAGGAGGGGTAGCCGGCACCGAGCCGCCGCAGCAGGTCCCCGGTGGCCAGCGGGGCGGGCGGGGATACGAGCACATCGCGGGCCAGCACGACCTTGCGGGCCTCGCCGGCCGCCATGCGCCGCTGCGTCTGGGCGACGGCGGCCAGATACGCCTCCTCGGTAAGCGACCCGGTGGCGACCACCGGTGCCGAGTCTCCCGGGGGAGATACGGGCGTGAGGGGCCCGGCAGCGCGCAACTCATCCAGCAGGTCCGCCAGCGCCGGATGCTTCTGGCCCTCGGGCACCGCCGTCGTCACCCACGTGCCCACCGCGTCCAGGCCGACGAGCACCCGCGGCACCACCAGCACGGAGGTGGCGGCGGAAACGGGGGAGAAGGCAATCGTGCCCAGGGCGACCGGGCCGGTGCCCGGACGCACCAGCGGGTCGCGCCACCACGAGGCGTAGACGGTGGCGCGCCAGGCTGTTCGCAGCGCCTCGATCCGGTCGGGGCCGCACGCCTCCAGGCACAGCACACGCCCCCAGCCGACCAGGCCGTACCCTTCACGCACCCAGGAGACGACGTCCTCCCGGCCGGCCAGCAGGTCGAGCAGTCGCGGGACCCGCCTGCTGCTGTCGGAGTCGTCAGGCAGCGGAGCGCCGCCCGGGGCCGGCTCACCGCGCGGATCGCGACCTGCGTTTGCGGCGAGGACGCCGTCGGGCAGAGGGAGCGTGCGAAAGGACAGGCGCGCCGGAGCGGCCGCAGCCTGTGTCGCGGGCAGCGTCTGCGCTGCGGCGACCCGGTCTGAGGCCGGTGGTCTCACCTCAGGCCTCCGGCTTGGTGCCGCGGTGAATGGCGACGATCCCGCCGGACAGATTCTTGTAGCCGACGCCGCGCCAGCCGGCGTCCTGCATCAGTGCGGCCAGCGTCTCCTGATCCGGCCAGGCGAGGATCGATTCCCCCAGGTAGCCGTAGGCATCGGCATTGGAGGACACCAGGCGTCCGGCGGCCGGCAGGGCCGTGCCCAGGTAGAAGTGGTAGAGCCTGCGGAACGCCAAGTGCACCGGGGTGGAGAATTCCGCAATGACGATGCGTCCGCCGGGCCGGGTCACTCGCGCCATCTCCGCCAGGGCCGCCATGGTGTCCTGCACATTGCGCAGCCCGTAGGAGATGGTGACGACGTCGAAGGTGTCGTCAGCGAAGGGCAGCTTCGTGGCGTCGCCGACGACGAATTCAATCTCGGGGTGCCGACGCCGCCCCTCAGCGACCATGCCGGCGGACAGGTCGCAGGCCACCACCTGCGCGCCATCGGCGGCATAGTCGACGCTGGAGGTCCCCGTGCCGGCAGCCAGATCCAGCACCTTCATCCCCGGGGCGGCGGCGACGGCGGCGCGGGTGACAGCGCGCCACATCCGCACCTGCCACAGGCTCATGACGTCATTAGTCAGGTCATAGCGGCGTGCGACGGCGTCGAACATGCCCGCGACCTCACGGGGGTCTTTGGCGAGAGAAGCTCGGCTCATGGGGCAATCCTCGCAGATTCCCGGCTCGGTTCGCCCGGCGGGTGCAGGCCCCGGCGCGCACGGTCATCAATACGCAAGGGCAGGTGTCCCTAAATAGGGGAATCGTGTCCCTGCGCCCCCGCCGCGCCCCGGTTTGATGCTCGCGCGTTATCCTGGGGATCGCTGGGAAAAACTGGGCGGCCCGGCAGTGCTGACAATTGGCGTCGGTGCAGTGGCCGGGCTAGCCGGTAAGGTCGCCAACGGTCCCCGTAAGCCCACACGGCCCCCGGGGCCGTGGTCGTCACCCCGGCGACCGCCCAACATCCCGAGCCGCATGCGAAGGAGGCACGCAGCGATGACTGGCCACCTGAGCGCCGACGTCGTCATCGTCGGTGCCGGACCCGCCGGCTCAAGCGCCGCCTACCACCTGGCCACACTCGGCATGGACGTCCTGCTGCTGGAACGGCACGAGCTCGGCCGGGACAAGGTCTGCGGCGATGGGCTCACCCCCGCCGCCGTGCGCGAGCTCACCTCCATGGGCGTGGACACCTCCACCTGGCAGCGCAACCAGGGGCTGCGCGTCATCGGCGGCGGACACCAGCTGCACATTCCCTGGCCCGAGCAGGCCAGCCTGCCGTCCTACGGGCTGGCCCGGCGTCGCAGCGAGCTGGACCGCGATCTCGCCGCCCACGCCGTCGCCGCGGGCGCCCGCCTGCTCACCGGTGTCACCGCCACCGCCCCCGTCACCAG
>NZ_JAWDJJ010000245.1:0-6890 GCF_032465695.1 Actinomyces sp. MRS3W | reverse complement strand
CCCTTGGGTGGCGTGTCCGGGGCCGGGCAGAACCTGACCGCCGTGACCACACTGACCGGCGAGCGGGCCCAGGCGCTCAATCGCGACGCCTGCGCTGCGGCGGCGCGGATACTGTCTGCGGTGGGAAGCCGCCCCAGGTCGCTGCCCATCGCCGGCGACGGGGCGGCACCGGTCTTGTCGGTGACGTCGCGCGGGACCGGTGCCGGCGGCGGCGCCGCCCTGGTGCTGCGCGCACTCGGCGCCCGGGCGCTGCCCGGGGCGCGCGTCATGTCAGCGCTGGAAGGGCTGGAGGATGCGGTGGCCAACCAGGATCTCGTGGTCACCGCGGCCGGTGAGGTCTACGACGTCGTCGCCGACTGCGTGACGGCGGTGGTCGGTGAGGCGGCCGGCGCGCAGGCGTTGCCGACGGTGCTCGTGGCCGGCAGGCTGGCAGCTCCGCGTGGCGAACTTGCCGCGGCCGGCGTCGTCACCGCCTACACGTTGGAGCAGCCCGGTACCGACGCGGCAACGTGGAGGACCGACGCTGGGCTGCGTGACCGTCTGGTGGCGGCCGGCGGCCGGCTGGCCCGCACCTGGTCGCGCCGCTAGAGCTGGGGGTGCGGTGCGAGGGCCAGCGTGTCGCGGCTGGCTCGTGGCATGGTGTCACCGAAACCGGCACTAATAACGTGCCCAAACCGGCACTTGTGACGTGCCCAAACCGGCACAAATAACGTGCCGAAACCGGTCGATATGACGAGGCGGAGTTGCCGGGGCTCAACATGCCCGCGGTGCCCAGGGCATCGACTGTGTGTGTCGGTGCTTGATGGGCGTTCTTGATGCGGTGTGGCAGTCGCCCGTGGGGTCTGCGTCGGACGCGCGGGCTGGGCACGCTCCGACAAGCGGAGTGCGAATACGACCCGTCGGGCCCCAAACCTTCGGTTTACGTGGGGTCTCGGGCCACAGGGGTTGTACTCGCCCCGAGACGGCAGGCCCAGGTGCCGGCGCCCTGGTCGCCTGCCTCCGGGCTGGGCGGGCTCGCGCAGCTAGAACCCATCCCCTCAGCACTAGCGCGCACCGGCAACCACAACCACATCGACCGGTCTCGGCACGTTATTAGTGCCGGTTTCGGTGAAAGGGGGGCGGACGGAAGCGACCATCTAGAGCTGGGTGTGCGGTGCCGGCGCCGTCGAGCCGCGGACAATGAGATCGGGGGTGAAGAGCAGCTCGGTGTCGGCAGGCTCCTCACCGCCGATGGCGGACAGAAGCGTGGTGACGGCGGCCCGACAAATGGATGCGACCGGTTGCCGCACGGTTGTCAGCGGCGGGTTGGTCATGGGGATCAGGGGGGAGTCGTCGTAGCCGATGACCGACACGTCCTGCGGCACCGTCTTGCCGGCGGCACGCACTCCGGAGATGACGCCCAGAGCCATAATGTCCGATCCGCACACGATTCCGGTGCAGTCCTGCGCCAGCAGGCGGGCTGCGGCGCTGGCCCCGCCCTCATAGGTGTAAAGGGTCTCCACGATGCGCAGCGGCTGGTCGGGCAGGTTGGCACGCATGCCGTCCTCATAGCCGGCGCGTTTACGCTGGGCGGGCACCATCCGACCGGGACCGATTGCCAGGCCAATACGGGTGTGGCCCAGACTGGCCAGGTGATCGACGGCCATGCGCGCCGCCGCTCGATCGTCGGTGGCGAAACCGGGCACCTTGATGGTCGGCGCGTTGCCGTTGATGGTGACGAGGGGAACGCCGCGTTCGCGCAGCCGCTGGTAGCGTGTGACGTCGCCACCGGTGTCGGAGTGGCGTCCGGACACGAAGATAATGCCGGCCACGCCCCGATCCACGAGCATTTCAATGTACTCGTCCTCGCTGGTGCCACCCGGAGTTTGGGTACACAGCAGCGGCGTATGTCCACTCGGGGCGAGCAGCTGTTCGATCTCCTGCGCGTACAGCGGGAAGATCGGGTTGGAGAGCTCGGGGACGATGAGGCCCACGAGGCCCTTGGATGCCTGGCGGAGCGACTCCGGGCGTTCGTAACCGAGTAGGTCGAGGGCGACGAGTACTTGGCGGCGGGTCACTTCCGCCACATTTGACTTGCCGTTGAGGACACGGGACACGGTCGCCGTGGAGACTCCCGCCTGCTCGGCGATGTCGGCGAGGGTGATGCGCTGTTGCACGGTGCCCATACTAAGCGGAGTCATGCCGGACTCACCGCGCGTAGGCGCATTCTGAACGGGGCAACGCCGGGTGCAGCAACACAATGGCGGAACCGGGGGCGGTGGCGTGGATCGTCAGCTCCCCGCCAGCGTCGCCGAGGATGGTGATCTCGACGCCGTCCATCGCCTCGACCTCACCGGCAGTCCCGGCCGGGAGTGTGGCCAAGGGCAGACTGAGCGGTGCACATGCGGCTCGGGCCAGCACAACCAGCACGTCGCCGTCCGGGTGGGTCCGCATCCAGACGATCAGGCCGTCGTCGGCGTATACCCAGCGCATGCCGCCGCGGCGCAGTGCCGGAAGCTCATGGCGCAGCCGACTCAGGTGCCGGTAACGCTCGAGGACGACGCGGTCGACCGCTCCCCATGCGCCTACGGGACCAATATCGTCGGTGGGGGTGGTGCCTGGGGGCGTGGTCCAGGGCATGGTGGTGCGGGCATGTTCACCGGTGCGCCCGGTGGCGCCGAGCTCGTCGCCGGAGAAGACGGTGGGCACTCCCGGTGCGGTGAATAGGGCAGTGGCCGCGACCAGCTGCGCCTCACGAGAGCCCACCACGGTGCGGATTCGGGGAGTGTCGTGGGAGCCCAGCAGATTCATGGAATGGGCGATGGAGGTGGCGGGCATGTGAGCGGCGTACTCGCGCACCCCCTGCGCAATTGACTGCGCTGGCAGGGAGGGGATCCCGGTGGGGATGCCCAGCCAGGTCAAACCGTCGTCGGGGTCGGGACTGGCCAGCCAGGACCATAGCGGCCGGGTGAAACCGTGATAGTTCATGGTGCCCTGCCAGCCCGGGCCGGTCAGGTCCCCGGAGGCGTCGTGTCCGTGCTCGGCCACCAGCCACAGGGGGCGGCCGGTGGTGGCTTCGACCTGCCGCATGGTGGCGCGCATGTCGGTTGCCGCCTGGTGGGCCAGGTCGACCATCCCGCTGCGCCCGGTCATATTGGCCACGTCGGTGCGCCAGCCGTCGGCGTTGAACGGTGGTAGCAGCCAGTGCGCGGTTACCGAGTCGGGACCTCGCAGCAGCCGGTCCCGCATTGCGTCGGAGCAGTGGTTGAGCTTGGGCATCTCCTTGACCCCCATCCAGGTGACGTACTGGTCGGGATGGCGGTCAAAGGTGTAGAAGCCGGCCTCCGGGGAGTGCTCATCGGCGACGGCGCTGCGGAACCAGTCGTGTCCGACCCCGGTGTGATTGGTGGTCAGATCGAGCAGCAGTCGCATGCCGCGTTCGTGCAGGGCGCTGGACAGCCGGACCAGCGCCGCGTCGCCGCCGAGGAGCTCGTCGACATGGTCGAAGGTCGTGGCATCGTAGCGGTGGAGGGATCCCGCCGGGAAGATCGGGGTGAGATAGAGCGTGTTGATGCCGAGTTCCTGGAGGTAGTCGAGGTGGTCGGCAATACCGTCCAGGTCTCCGCCGTACCAAGCCGCCCCGCTGGGCGGCCCCGCCACCGGGGGCTCCTCCAACCATTCGTGCGCTTGCGCCCACGCGGGCGCGATGCGTTCACGGGGAGGGGTATGCGCGGCGAAGCGGTCCGGGAAGATTTGGTAGCAGACCGCATCAAGCACCCAGTCGGGGGCATCGTCGTCGGCCAGAACTTGGAAATCCGTGGCGTCGGGGACGTCGTGGTCGGCCAGACCGGCGGCGTGGAACCAGACGTAGGGGTGTTCGGAGTGCGGCGAGAGCAGCAGGAAGCGGTAGTGGTTGACCGGGTTGACCAGCCGGATGGTGGCCTCCCACCAGGAGCCGGCGCGAGTCTTGGCGACGAGTGTGGCGGGAATGAGTGCCGGCTCGCCGTCAACCACCTGGCGCACGATGACCCGTTCGGGCTCCCAGGGCTCGGGCACCCAGAGCCGAGCGGTGAGTTCTGCCCCCGGCTGGTGCGTACCCAGAAGGTAGGCCGGGCCGGTGTCATGATGCGGCTGGGACAAAAAGCGCGTCGTCGAACAGGCCATGGCTCAGCCCTTCACCGCGCCGGCGGTGGCGCCGCCGACAATGTACTTCTGCAGGTACTGGAACAGGGCGATGACCGGAACCATCGTCATGACCGAGCCGGCGGCGAAGATGCCCAGGTTGTTGGACCGGTCGCCCGACAGCATGCCGTACAGGCCGACGGCGAGGGTCTTCTTCGAATCGTCGGTGAGGAAGATCGAGCCGAGGAGGAATTCGGAAATGATGCCGACAAAGGCGAGGAGGAAGGTGGTGGCCAGGATCGGCTTGAGCGAAGGCAGCAGGATTCGGTAGAAGACCTGCCAGTGGGTGCAGCCATCGAGGATGGCGGCCTCGTCGAGCTCTTTCGGAATGGTGTCGAAGGTGCCCTTGATGAGCCAGACCTGCCCCAGTGCGCCGCCCATGAGGGCCAGGCAGTAGCCGAGCAGTGTGTTCAGACCGATCGTGGGTAGCACATCGCCGATATCGGAGATCATCGTGTAGATGGCGATCATCGACAGGGTGGTGGGGAACATCATGATGAGCAGCAGTGCCAGCAGGCCCCCGCGGCGTCCCTTGAAACGGAAGCGGCTGAAGGCGTAGGCAGCCAGGACGGAGAAGAAGATCTGGGCGGCCGCCACCACCGCGCACACGATGAGCGTGTTGAGGTACCAACGGGTGAACGGGCCCTTCGCACCGCTCAGCAGCGTCTCGTAGTTGACGAGGCTGAACCGGGTGGGGATGAGAGACGTCGAGGCCACCGTGCCCAGCGGATTGAGGGAGGCCGAAATGACATACAGGATTGGGAAGGCGGCGAAGATGAGTGCAAGCACTCCGACAATGTGGCGCCAGCCGACTTCCTGGAACCAGCGGCCGAAGGGCTGGCGGTTCTGCTTGATCGGCGCGGCCGGATCCTTGACAGCGGAGGCGGCGGTTGTGGCTGTGGTTTCAGTCATGAGTCATTCAGTCCCTTCCGGCTCTCAGTTGATGTCTTCGAGGCGGCGGGTCGCGGTGAATTGAGCCGCGGCGAGGACGCCGGTAATGATGAACAGGATGACGGAGACGGCCGAGGCGAAGCCGTAATCGGCCCCCGAGCCTCCGAAGGCGATGCGGTAGACCATGGAGATGAGGATGTCCGTGCCGCCGCGCGTGTACTCGCCGGCGGCGAAGGGACCGCCCTCGGTGAGTAGCTGGATGGCGTTGAAGTTGTTGAAGTTGAAGGCGAAGGTGCTCACTAGCAGCGGGGCGACCGAGACCAGCAGCAGCGGGGTGATGACGCGCGTGGTGGTTTGCCAGCCGCTGGCGCCGTCGATGCGGGCCGCCTCTTTGAGGTCGTCGGGGATCGATTGCAGGGCGCCGGTGCACACAATGAACATGTAGGGGAAGCCCATCCAGGTGTTGGTCAGCAGCACGGCGACCTTCGCCCACGTGGGATCACCCAGCCAGTTGATGTGCAGGTTGAGGGTTTCATTGATGAGGCCGAAGTCCCGGTTATAGAAGTTCGACCAGATCAGCAGGGAAATGAATCCGGGGACGGCGTAGGGCAGCAGCAGGAAGGAGCGGTACAGCTTCTTGCCGCGGATGCGATCATCGTTGAGGGTGAGGGCCAGGAAGTAGCCCAGGAGGAAGGTGAGCAGCATGGAGCCGGCGGCGAAGATAAGGGTCCAGGTGAAGGCGCCACCCAGCTGCTTGAGCAGGCTCTGATTGCCCAGCAGGCGCTCGAAGTTGGCCCAGCCGACGTTTTGTTTCCAGGACTGGGCGAGCCGGTCGCCGGCGGCGTTGACGTAAAACTCGGAGTTGCCGACCCTCTGCACCGTGTAGACGTCGCCCGTTTGGGTATTGGTGATGGAATCGGTGGCCTCGTCGTACACCATGGTCTTGGTGCCCTCGAAGGCGGCGCGCACGCCCTGGACCTTGATAGCGGTGGTGTCGGACACCGAGAGCGTCAGCTGGCTGATGGCATCGTAGGCGGTGTTGATCTGTTTGGCCGTGAGAATGGTGTAGCCGTCGGCAGCGGTGACGAAGCCGTCGGTGACGGTGACCTCAACGTCGGTGGCTGGTTGCACGGTCTCCCCGTCTGCGCCGTAGAGCACCTCGGCGGTGTCGGTGTCCACGAGGAACAAGGTGAAGGGCCCCTCCTCGGCACTGCCCGTCGTGCCCACGGAGAGGTTGAACAGCGGCGAGTCCGGTGCCTGGATGACGGAGTTGTTGGTGATGGTGGTGATGGCCTCTTCCTTGGTACCGCGGAAACCGTCACCGAAGTTGGTGAAGGCGGTCTGGATCGTCATGACGATCGGCACGATGAGAAAGACGGAGAGGAAGAAGGTGCCGGGGAAGAAGTACTTGCCGGGGACGAACCGCCTGGTGGAGTACAGAATGAAGATGGCTACGGTTGCTGCCACCACGATGACCAGCCACAGCCACATCTTCCCGGCGACCAGTAGCGGCACCAGGTAGGCGGCGAGGGCCAGGGCAGCGCCGAGGACGAGCACGCGTCCGAGCACGGAGCGGATCGTCGTGGTGCCTTCTCGAACTGCCGCGCGCTTGGCTACGCGGCGCCCGCGTTTGCGAGCAGTGGGTGACGTTAACGTCATCGTCGGGAGACCTTTCATGGGCGGACCGGTAGCAGCATTGGGACCGGGTGCCGTTTACTGAGAAGACTGAAGTTGGGAAGACTGACATGGCTGGCGCCGACACGGCGCGTCAGCAGGGAAAGAAGGCAGGCAGGGTAGCCGCACCGGGGGCGGGTCGGGTGCGGCGGGCGCGGTGAGGG